>USAD01000201.1 GCA_900552415.1 uncultured Parabacteroides sp. | reverse complement strand
GGATCATCTTTCAAAAGCTTACGCAGTTTCGTGATATATACGTCCATACTGCGGGCGTTGAAATAATTATCATCGACCCAGATTGTTTTCAGGGCATAGTTACGCTCAAGTATCTCATTAGCGTGAGCGCAGAGCAAGCTTAACAACTCACACTCCTTAGTTGTCAACTTCGTTACCTTCTCGCCAATAGTAAGCGTCTGTTTCTGTGTGTCGAACAGGAACTCACCAAGCTTATAGAAAGGTACATCTTTTGATCTCTTGCCCTTTACGCGGCGCAAGATCGCCTCGATACGGAGCAATAACTCCTCCATACTGAAAGGTTTGGTCAGGTAATCGTCCGCACCAATCTTGAAACCTTCCAGGATATCTTCTTTCAAAGTTTTAGCTGTCAAGAAGATGATTGGAATATCCGGATTGATGGAACGAATTTCTTGTGCCAAAGTGAATCCATCTTTCTTAGGCATCATGACATCCAATACGCAAAGGTCGTATTTGGTCTTTGTGAATCCTTTGAATCCTGCTTCTCCGTCCGAGAATAGATCCGTAACATACCCTTTTGCTTGTAAGTATTCTCTTAAAAGCATTCCTAAATTCTCGTCGTCTTCGCAAAAGAAGATTTTCAAACTTTCTTCCATAACTAACTTTTTATAAGAGGTAAAGTAATAATAAATTTTGTCCCGATATTTCCGTTGCCACTTTCAGCCCGTATAGAGCCTTTGTGGTCTTCGATAATTTTTCTCACATAAGCCAGGCCAAGGCCAAAACCTTTGACGTCATGTACGTTGCCCGTCGGTACGCGGAAGAATCTGTCGAATACTTTCTTCAGGTATTCTTTCTTGATACCGATACCATTATCCTCTACAGAGATCTGCAGTTTCCCGTTCTCGTTCCAGGTCCGTGCCATCAAGGTCGGTGGTACTTCTGGCCGGCGATATTTAACCGCGTTATCCATTAAGTTGAATAAGACGTTGGTGATGTGCATCTCATCAACATAGATATCCGATTCGGTCGCTTGCAAGTCGATGTCGAGCGTTCCGCCATATTTCTCCACTTTCAGGATGAAGGTATTGGCTACGTTGGCGACCAAGTCGTTCGCGTCGATCTCTTTCAGCTTCAAGGCTGCCTTCTGGCGCTCGAACAAAGACATCTGTAATACTTTCTCCACAAGGAAACTGAGTCGTTTCGTCTCATCGTTTATGACACCAGAGATATGCTTGAATACGTCGGGACTCTTCGTGATATCCGAGTCCTTAAGCATCTGGGCTGCCAATGAGATGGTTGATACCGGCGTTTTCAACTCATGCGTCATATTATTGATGAAGTCATTTTTCATCTCCGACAACTTCTTCTGGCGGAACACGATATAGATCGTGAATATGAACGTGATCAATAGGATCAGCGAGAAAATGACCGATGGTACGATAAATGTTACCGAACTGGAGATATAATCACCCTTTGTCGGGAAATAGACGCGCAAATAGTTGAGCTTCGACGGTGGATCATTCGGGAACAAAACCTGTGTGATCACGTCGGAGGCCAAAGGCTGTTTGGGCAGTTCTCCACTGATGTAGACTTGGTTCCCGTCCTTGTTGATGACCGAGAAGATAAACGGCAAGTTCAAGCCATTATTGATCAACTCGGACTTGATATAGTTGTTGAGTTTCTTAAAGTCTATACGCTCCTCTATGGGTTTCAGGTTTGCCGTATAAAGGATATTATAAATGACCTCCTCGATCAATCCGCCTTGATATTGATACCGCCTTTTCAAGGTTTTCTGTAAATCCCTTGAGGTATTGACGATACTGTTCGCTGTCGATTGTCGGCTGGAAAGGGTCGACAACGGACCAACCTTATGGCTATGGAAGCTTTTGAGCTCGATTTGTTGAACGGATCCATTGGAATCCTTGATTTGGAGTTGATAGCTCTCACTGTTCAACACCTGTCCGAGGCTTTTCGCGTCGGGCGCGTTCTGGTACATGAAATTATTCTCGTCGCGCTTGATATCCTCTTCCAGGTATTTGCGCGTCTCATCAAGCTCCAGGTTCTTGGATACTTGGCGCAAACTTCGCTTGACGGTCTCGTTAAATTGCTCGCTCCGGGTCTTCAGGATAATGCTGACATAGTTGATTTGCAAGTAAAGCAATCCCGCGAAGGCGAATGCCATCACGACAGCGAGCAACCAAATAGTAGACTTTTTCATATCACAGCTTAATTAATCAACAGCGCAAATAACGTCGGTTTTAATTTAATATTCACCTAAAAAAGGTAAAAAGTGAGCGAACGAAATGTTAATTATCCCTGTTTATAAATAGGATTTAACTTATTCGTTTCTAGTATAACAATCTCTGCAAAAAAAAGTTTCGTCAAACAAATATTTGTCTCTGACGTGAGAGGGCGTATTTTCTCCTTGTTGGAGTTCCGAGCCTGTTTAAATGGGGCGAGGCGGTGGTGGCCCCATCGGTCTTTGGCGTGGTCCTCTTCGTTCTCCGGGTGGCATGGGACGGGCATCTTGTTGGCCGCCTCCGCCTTTGAATATGCTGAAGCGGTAGATGAAATGAACCATGAAATAACTGTTCAACGTGTTGTATTCCGAATCCTGTATGTAGGAGGCGGTAATACTTCTGGAAATATTACTGCGCTGTTGTAAAATATCATAAATCTTGATACGTAATGTCCCTTGATTGTTTTTCAAGAAGGATTTTGATAAGGAAGCGTTCCACAGGATTTCCTTCTGCTTGAATCCCTCGCCATAACCGGCGTTGGCGGACCAGTTGATGTCGCTTTCTATTTTGGTTTCCCAAGGCAGGTAGATCGTCGTATAACCGCCGACACCATAATTATAGGTGTTTTGGTTGTTTTCTTTTTGCAAGCTGTTGCGTGCCTGGTTGTATCGGAAGTTTCCATTGATTCCGACATCAAACAGATCGGAACGATAATCAATGCCGGCTCGTTCGGAAAGGTTCATGTTACGGCTCGTGTTTTTCTGTTCGTTTATATAGCCGTTATTGTTGTTATAAGAGAGCATCGTGGTCGAGTTGATTGAGAATTTTTTGTTTTTCAACGGTGTATTGAACATGGTGCGGAAATTGCCGCTGTAATTGCCATTGACATTTTTATACGTCGTGGTCTTGACGCCGGTTTCTGCGTTGTAGGCGGAATAGCTGACAATATCGTTGATCACGTACCTTAGGTTGAGCATGATCAGGAAGGCACGTTGTTTCTGGGGCGTGAATTTTTGGAAATTAATGACCATATTATTGGTGTAGACCGGGGCAAGATCTGGATTTCCCGTGACGATATTGGTTGGGTCCGTTATATCGGTCACTGGTTGCAATTGAGTCATGCTGGGCTGGCTGGTCCGTCCGCTATACATGATTCTCAAGTGGGTCCGTTTGTCGAACAAATAGTTGAAACGGGCCATGGGCGAGAGGTTGATCACTTTGCGTGAGAGTCGGGAGAGTGTCGTGTCGCCCACGAAATTCTCGCTGCTCGAGTAGGAGGGATCCAGGTTCAAGCCGATCGTGTAGTTGTATTTTTCCCTTTGCGAGCGAAAGCTAAGGCTTGCCCGTTGGTTGATGAAATTGTTCCGGTAACTTTGGCTGTAGGCCGTGTCGAGGACATTGTATTGCCCGTTCTCGTCTTGGGTATAAACATTTTTCAAGGACTCTTGTCGGTTTTGGCTGAAACTGTATGTCGCTTGCAGGAAGTTGCCTTGTCCGATTGGCTCAACCCACGAGATATAAGCCCGATAGTTGAAACTTTTGTTCTCATAGCGCGAACGTTGGTCGATAATCTCGTCTCGTGATTGATCGTCCTCTTTGAAATAACGCAGGTCCGAGCGGTTGGATCCGTCGCTGTCCGAGTTCTTGTTGCCACCCGAAAGGGAGATGCTGAGTGTTCGTCCTTGGGGGTTCAGTTTTCTGCTGAACTCCACGCTGGCGTTCAGGTCATAACCTTGGCTCTCCGTGTGGTTGACTGTCCGGTTGGTATTCACGCTATCCCGGTCATTTCCCAAGGTTGTCGCGTCACTGTAGCTGTCGTTCAGGCTATGGCTCAAGTTAAAGCTTGGATGGAAGATTAAGCGTGTCAGCGTATCCGGTTCCCATTCGAAACGAAAGTCCGCGCCGATATTGTCGTTTTTGGTTCGGTTGCTGACTTCGCTGTTGTCATAACTGGAGCTGTCGCCCGGAAGGATATTTTGCCGGTTGCTTTTACTTTTTGCCTCATTGCTGGAGTGGGAATAACGAAGGTTACCGCCTAGAATGGTTTTAGGCGCGAACTCTTTGCTGAAATTCAATCCGGCGTTGCCTGATGAGGTGATACCGCTTCCCGCATTCATGCCCCGGCCTCTTCCGCCGATCATTCCTGAGAACATATTGGAGGCCATATCCGAGAAACCCATATTATTGGTGTTATTGGCTCCGCCCATCAAGGTTATCTGGTCGTTTCCGATGAAACGATTGATCATGGCGTTGCCCTCATAACGATCTTTACTGCCATATCCGGCATAAGTGTTACCGAACCAGCCCTGCTTCATGCCTGGCTTGACAGTCAGGTTGATGACGGTTTCTTCCTCTCCATCGTCGAATCCAGTCATCTTGGCCATATCGCTTTTCTTGTCAAGAACTTGAAGCTTGTCAATCATTTTGGCCGGCAAGTTTTTGGAGGCCACTTTGGGATCATTAGAGAAGAACTCTTTTCCATCCACCATGATTTTGGTGATTTCTTTACCATTGACGGTTATTTTTCCGTCGCTGTCAACCTCTACACCGGGCATTTTCTTCAATAGGTCTTCTAGGACAGAACCTTCGGTGAGCTTATAGGAGTCGGCATTATATTCTATGGTGTCGTTGCGGAAACTGACTTCGGGCGCTTTCCCGACAACGACCGCCTCTGCCAGTCGTATGGAGGCATCCGATAGCTCAAGTTTTCCTGTTTTGAGGGGATTCTCTTTACCCGTGACACGGATTGTCTTGTAGATCGGATCGAATCCGACGAATGATATGTTCAGCAGGTAATTGCCAGGTCGTACGCCTTTTAGGGTAAATTGGCCATTATTTGCGCTAACCGTTCCCCTGATCATGCTGCTGTCCTTTGGTTGTAATAGGCGGACCGTGGCTTGCTCAACCGGTTCTTGGGTCGTTTGTTCGATCACTTGTCCCGTAATATTGACTTTGACTTGTTGCGCTTGTACACGACAAGGAGCCCCAAACAGAATGCTGGTTAACAGGAATAGATATATAATGACCGTGGATGATTTCATGTCGTTACACTGGTTTTTAAGGTTGCGTTGATTCAATTGTCGAGTCTAGCGGACGCAGGTTTAATTTTGTGGTTTTTATTTTTCTTTTTTATTTTTTTT
>USAD01000200.1 GCA_900552415.1 uncultured Parabacteroides sp. | reverse complement strand
TGGTATCTGATTCCGAGGCAAACATCAAGGAGGGTAAAATAGCGATCAGTACGCCGATTGCCCAAGGTTTGCTGGGCAAGAAGGTTGGCGATATCGCTGAGATTCGTGTTCCTTCGGGCGTGATGACATTCGAGATTATGGAGATATCACTTTAATTAAGTAGGAGATACAGTTATGGCAACGATATTTAGTCGAATCGTGGCAGGAGAGATCCCTTGTCATAAGATTGCGGAGAATGAGGAATTTTTTGCGTTCCTCGATATTAATCCGGTAGCGGTTGGGCACACGTTGGTTATCCCTAAGCGTGAGGTGGATTATATTTTTGACCTGGAGGATGAGATGTTGGGTCGTATGATGGCATTTGCCAAGCGTGTCGCTAAAGCGCAAGAGGCGGCAATCGAGTGCAAGCGTGTAGGTATTGCGGTGATGGGGTTGGAAGTACCTCATGCGCATATCCATTTGATTCCGATTACGAAAGAGTCTGATATGTATTTTGGCGGCGATAAGTTAAGTCTCTCACAAGAGGAGCTGGCGGAAATCGCTGGAAAAATCCGTGCGAAGTTCGAATAAAACATTTTTTTGTTTTCGTATTCGCTAAAATAGGTTTATATTTGCGCAAATACTTGTTCTTGAAAGGGAACAGGTAGAAATATTTTAAGACAGAATTAATTAGTGGTTTTTACTCATAAATTTGTTAACCTTAGAAAAGAGCCCCTCTGAGAAGACCGGCTCTTTTTGTTTTTATCGCCGAATATGATGGCATGGATTATGAATTGGTGGATGGAATAGATATAAATAGAAAGGCACGTCGGGAGTGTTTGTTTACTCCCAGACGTGCCCTTTTTTATGTTTCTAATTTTTGCTTAAGGTGCCCAAATAAAATTGTTATTCCAATAATGGTTGCCTTGCCAATAATTTTGCCAGTCCCAAAGCATGCCAGTATGATTTACATAGATTCCACACAAGATCAGTGAGATAATCCATAAAACGATCAATACCCATTTAACAGATGTGGAAAGTGGCGACCATTTGAATAGGTGAGCACAGATCGCATAAGCCAATGAGAATACGGGAATACCGATCAGTAAGATTGTTCCGATACATCCCATGATGACCATTGGCGTAGGCACACCGTTGTAAAGGTCCATGCCGAAAGGCGACAGGTGATATAGAATACCAGCTCCACCGGTTATCAAGGCGAACAGGACAACAATCAGGATAAAAACAACGAACGCCAATGGTGGGAGTAGGACGATTCCCGCCAGGATAATGATGAATTTCAGTAGGAATCCGATAATGACCACGAAAAGGTCGGCCGCTTTTTGAAGAAACGTACGTGGTTGTCCGGATTTGACGTAATCGTTGATATTGTTGCTGACTCGCTCGAAACCGTCTGTTACGGTTTTGCCGATATTCTCGACGGTGATATTTTCGCCACGCATCTCCAGCTTGTCGGTAGCTGTCTTAGCCAGAGGAACAATGATCCAGAGCAGGAAGTAGATCGGAATCATGATGCCATAGAAAAACATCAATAAGAACAGGCCGATCCGGACGAGTGTTGGATCCCAATCCATATAGGCCGCGAAACCGCCAGCTACACCGCCTAATATCCGGTTGTCGGGGTCACGCATCAGGCGTTTTTTGGCTTGTGCAGTGCCTTTTTCGTGATTATTTTCCTGTTCTTGGTATTCCTCGTGTTTCTCGTCGGCGAAGATCTCCTCGGGTTTGCCCATCCGTCGGATGACCTCTTCGACTTCGTTTATTGTGATCACCTCATATCCCAATCGGACACGTTCGTTCAGCAGTTCGGAGATACGCATCTCGAAATCATCCATGATCTCGTCTGATCCTTCCTCTTGCCTGAAGTGGATGCGGAGGTTGGACAGGTATTTGTCCAGCAGTTGGTAAGCGTCCTCATCTATGTGAAAAACCGTTCCACCTAAATTGACTGTCAGTGTTTTTTTCATCTTTATTCCTGTTTAGTTGTTGTTTTTGATGTGATTAATGGTATCATTCAGCTCCTGCCACGAGTTTTCCAGTTCCAATAGAAACGCTTCGCCTTGTTCTGTCAGGCTGTAATACTTACGTGGAGGCCCTTGAGTGGATTCTACCCACTGATAACCTAATAGTCCTCCATTTTTTAGACGAGTTAACAATGGGTATAACGTACCTTCAACGACGATAAGTTTGGCTTCCTGTAATTTTTGGATAATGTCCGACGTATATGCCGGCTCCTTCTTGAGAAGCAAGAGGATGCAATATTCCAGGATGCCTTTTCTCATTTGAGATTTTACGTTTTCCGCATTCATGTTGTTCTCTTTTACTGTGATATTGCAAATATATGCGATGCTACTGTACCATGCAATGCAAACTACTATATTTTATGTATATTTAACGGCATAATCTTTATGTAATTCTTCCCATTCTCTTCAAAATTCAATGAATTATCGTGTTTTTTGAATATTAGAGTGTTCATTCAGAAATAAATAAATACATTTGTAAAGAATTTAAAACAAATGATCATGGTTTACTACCATTTTGCAGAATTAATTCATCGCCAAGCAGAGAAATATGGCGTTCGTACGGCCTTGAAATATGTTGATCCAACAAGCGGGAAATGGGCAAAGGTTTCCTGGAGGGATTTTTCGAACAAGGTCATGCTTACGGCCAAGGCGATCGCTGAGTTTGGGATAGAGCCGCATGAGAATATCGGTGTTTATTCTCAAAATATGCCTCAATGCCTTTATACTGATTTTGGCGCTTATGCCAATCGGGTCGTCTCCGTTCCGATGTATGCGACCAATTCGCCGGAACAAATCGAGTATATCATCAATGATGCGGAGATCCATACGCTTTTTGTTGGTGAGCAACTTCAGTATAATAATGCTTTCAAGGTCCAGAAAAAGTGCGATATGTTGAAGCGCATTGTTATTTTTGACTCGAAGGTAAAATTGAATCCGGAGGATAAGACCTCCATTTTCTTTGAGGACTTTTTGCGTTTGGGCGATTGCGCTAACGCTGAGTCGATCGTCAATATCCGGATTAAGGAGGCGAGTGTCGATGACCTGGCGACGATTATTTATACTTCAGGTACAACCGGTACTTCTAAAGGCGTGATGCTTTATCATTACAACTATCTGGAGGCGATGCGTATCCACGATATCCGCCTGACGATGGTTTCGGATAAGGATCTTTCCATGTGTTTTTTGCCTTTGACCCATATTTTCGAGAAGGCTTGGGTTTGTTATTGCCTGCATAAGGGCGTGACGGTAGCGATTAACCAGGATCCGAAACGGATAACGGAGACATTGCCGCAGGTACGGCCAACGTTGATGTGTAACGTGCCTCGTTTTTGGGAGAAGGTTTATGCGGGTGTGCACGACAAGATCCATTCTTTCCCGAGGTGCATGCAGAAAATATTCATGAACGCGATCGAGACAGGAAGGATTTATAATCTTGAATATAAGAATAAGGGGATTGAGCCCCCAAGGGCTTTGAAATCCAAGTTCCTGTTTTATGATAAGACGATTTTCTTGATGTTGAAAAAGGCGATTGGTTTGGATCGGGGTCGTTTCTTTCCTGTTGCCGGAGCGCCTTTGGCGGATCACATAAATGAGTTTCTCCAGTCGGTCAACATTCCAATAATTTATGGTTATGGCTTGAGTGAGACAACGGCAACCGTTAGTTTCTATCCTTCGGAAGGATTCGTGATCGGTTCTATCGGAACGATTATGCCGGGATTGGAGGTTAAGATCGATCCTTCGAACAGTGAGATTTTGGTAAAAGGAAAGACGGTGACTAAGGGATACTACAAACGACCGGATGAGAATGAGAAATCGTTTACGGAAGATGGTTTCTTCCGGACGGGCGACGCCGGACGTATTGAGGATGGTGTACTCTATTTCACGGAGCGGATCAAGGATCTTTATAAAACCTCTAATGGTAAGTATATCGCCCCGCAAGCAATTGAGGGTCTGGTAGGAAGCGATCGTTATATCGAGCAGATTGCCGTGATCGCTGATCAGCGTAAGTTTGTTAGTGCCTTGATTGTGCCTAATTTCCAAGTGCTCGAGGAGTATGTAGCGCGAAAGGGCTTAAGTTTCAATTCTCGTGAGGAGATGGTTTCCAATCCGGATATTATTCGTATGTTTGAGGCCCGAATTGAGGTTTGTCAAAAGAATTTGGCACCTTTCGAGAAGATCAAGCGTATTACTTTGTTGGTTGAGCCTTTCACGATGGAAGGAAAGGAGTTGACCGATACGTTGAAGCTGCGTCGCCGGGTAATTGCCGAGAAATATGCGGAACAGATAGAGGCAATGTATAAGGAGTGATTCTATACCTATATTAATATATACATTTAAAAACTAGATTTAGAATGATAACATCAGACCAACTACACAATGTGTTGGAGCGCGAGGATGCGCTGAGGAGGTATCTTTGACATCGATGGTAAGACCATCCAATTAGAAGAGGAAGAATTGCGCACGCAGGATCC
Source organism: uncultured Parabacteroides sp. (assembly GCA_900552415.1). Taxonomy (GTDB): domain Bacteria; phylum Bacteroidota; class Bacteroidia; order Bacteroidales; family Tannerellaceae; genus Parabacteroides; species Parabacteroides intestinipullorum. The sequence continues at coordinate 886 of USAD01000200.1, read as the reverse complement.
CGGCTTTTGGGAAGATGCCAAACGGGCTGAGGCGCAAATGAAGAAGGTGAAGGAGCTGAAGAAATGGATCGAGCTTTATCATGAGGTGAAGGCAGCGGCCGAGGAATTGGAGCTGGCTTACGAATATGTGAAAGAGCAGATTGTCAGCGAGGAAGAGGTTGATAAGGCCTACGAAAAGGCGCTCCACTTGATTGAGGAGCTGGAGTTCCGCAATATGTTGCGCGATGAGGCGGACCAGATGAGTTGCGTACTTAAGATCAATTCCGGTGCGGGCGGTACGGAAAGCCAGGATTGGGCTTCTATGCTGATGCGTATGTATATGCGTTGGGCCGAGAATAATGGTTATAAAATCTCGATCGCGAACCTTCAGGAGGGTGATGAGGCCGGTATCAAGAGCGTAACGATCAATATCGAGGGTGATTATGCGTATGGTTATCTGAAGAGTGAGAACGGCGTGCATCGCCTGGTGCGTGTTTCGCCTTATAATGCGCAGGGTAAGCGAATGACCTCGTTCGCATCAGTGTTTGTTACGCCGTTGGTCGACGATACGATTGAGGTGACGGTCGATCCGGCAGCGATCTCGTGGGATACGTTCCGTTCCGGTGGCGCCGGTGGCCAGAACGTCAATAAGGTCGAGTCTGGCGTTCGCTTGCGTTATCAGTTTAAGGATCCTTATACCGGTGAGGAGGAGGAGATCCTGATTGAGAACACTGAGACGCGCGACCAGCCCAAGAACCGCGAGAATGCGATGCGTCAATTGCGCTCTATTTTGTATGATAAGGAGTTGAAGCACCGTATGGCCGAGCAGGCGAAGATTGAGGCGGGTAAGAAGAAGATCGAGTGGGGATCGCAAATCCGTAGTTATGTCTTCGACGATCGCCGGGTA
>USAD01000199.1 GCA_900552415.1 uncultured Parabacteroides sp. | reverse complement strand
CTTATATACAGACTCTCGATCTTGAGGGCAAGGAATCAGGAAAGATGTTTGGAGTCCTGATCACTCAAGACAAGTCGGGTGAGATCGGCTTCCTGGCCGCATTTTCCGGAAACCTGGACGGACGTAACGACGAGCCCTATTTTGTTCCGCCCGTATGCGATCTCTCCAAGCCATCGAATGGCTACAAAACGGAAGAGGCGGCGATTTCCGCCATCAACCACCAGATCGAGGCGCTCAATCACGATCCGGAATACCTGTCACTCCAAGCCCAACTCAAAAGTGCCCGCCAAGAATGGGAGCAACGGATCAACCACGCCAAAGAGGAGGCCAAACAAGCCAAAAGAGAACGTGACCAACGGCGCCTACAAACTCTAACGCCTGAACAAGAGGCACGGCTCATCCGGGAAAGCCAATTCCAGAAAGCGGAGCTCCGGCGACTGACCCAAATGATGAATGAACGGTTATCCGCCCTTCAGACCGGGATTAATCAGATCCAAATCAAGATAGATGAGCTGAAGGCAACCCGGAAACGACGCTCACAACTTTTGCAACAACAGCTCTTCGACCAATATCTGCTGGAGAACACGCTCGGCGAACGAAAAAGTGTCCGGATCATTTTCGAGGAAGCAGGCCGTGGCATACCACCTGCCGGCACGGGCGAATGCGCCGCACCCAAACTACTGTTATACGCTTATCAACAAGGCTTGAAACCTATCGCGATGGCGGAGTTCTGGTGGGGTGAATCACCGAAGAACGAACTGCGACGTCATGGTAATTTCTATCCGTCCTGTAAGGAGAAATGTGAACCTCTGCTGCGTTTCATGCTCCAGGGACTTGACGTGGAGGAGAATCCACTCGAGCAAGAGCAATTCCCAGACCTTGAGCTAGAGATACTTTGGGAAGACGAAAACCTGGCGGTTGTGCACAAGCCAGCCGGACTGCTCTCCGTGCCAGGCAAGGAGAAATTAAACTCCGTCTACGAATGGGCCCATAAACACTATCCGGAAGCTGACGGCCCATTGTTGGTCCATCGGCTCGATATGGCCACCTCTGGGCTCCTGCTGATCGCCAAGAACAAGCGGATCCATCAACAACTGCAGGCGCAATTCGAACGAAGGGAGGTCAAGAAACGCTACGTCGCCCTTTTGGAAAGGCCGACCCTGCCCGCAAAAGGAATAATCCAACTTCCGCTCTGCCTGAATCCAAACGACCGCCCGCGGCAAATCGTCCATCCGACACTTGGCAAAGAGGCCGTCACCCGTTACGAGGTGGTCGGACAACAAGACGGGCACACTCGTGTCCATTTTTATCCGGAAACGGGACGGACGCATCAACTGCGTGTCCACGCCGCCCATCCCGAAGGCCTTAACAATCCAATCGTCGGAGACACGCTTTACGGCCGTCCGGACAAACGGCTTTATCTTCATGCCGAACGGCTGGAGTTCACTCATCCGGTTACGGGAAAACGGATCATTGTCGAAGCTAAGGCCGATTTCTAAGACTCAGCTCTTAGAAACGAAGAAATTTCAGGCACACCGGCCGACTGGTCCGGATCTCTTTCCCGGTATCCTTAAGCAAACCGGTCGAGGCGTCGCGACGGAAAATCTGGATGACATTATCATCCCGACTGGCCACAAGCAGATATTTCCCGTTCGGCGAGATAGCGAAATTCCGAGGATGACGTCCAGTGAGCTGATAACCCACCTTTGTCAAGGAACCATTCAACGAATCGATCGAGAAGATCGCTACGCCATCGGCTTTCAGCCGGTTCGAGGCATAAAGGAAACGTCCGTCTGGCGAGACATGGATATCGGCACTGCCACGGGCTCCTACCGTGTCCGCCTCAATATATTGCGTAATCGCCACCTGGCCTTCCGCATAGGAAAAGGCCGTAACTTTTCCCGACAACTCATTGATCAGGTAAGCGAAAGGCTTATCGGGATGAAAACAGATATGCCGAGGCCCCGAACCTGGCTCAAGTGGAACATCTACCCGTTTCGACTCATTGAGCAACGACGCCCCGTTGCTCCGTTCCGTCACCTGATTGATCGGGATTACATGCGACACCTCACCTAAAGCACCCTCTTTATCCAGCGGAAAAACCGTAATGCTGCCACCCATATAATTGGTGGTCAAGACAAATTCACCGGAAGGATCAATCGTAATGTTACAAGGCACGCCTCCTTGAGTCAAACGGCTGTTCATCCAACTCATCTTTTCCTTCTCTAACCGGATCGCATGGCGCGGTCGAGGTCTCATCCTCCTCCTCACTAACGGCGTAAATCCGTTTCTCATCTGACGAGGTCACCAAAAACGAGGGATTGGAGATGCCACTTAAGCCACTCACTTAAGTGGCCTGACCATTCTCCTCATTGAAGCAGTATAACTTAATACCCTCTTCTGTCGGCTCCGCATAACTGCCCACCAGCATCAGGAACTCCTTTTTTCCACCATTGACCGTTAACTCATTGTCACTATTCTCCTTTTCTGAAGGCTGATGGCAAGCGACCGCAAGCGACAAACAGGCGACCGCACTGATATACCGTATCTTTCTCATGCACTCTTTCTTTAATATATGGAGTAAATATAGCGCGTTTCGCCGACTTATTCGATGAAGGCTGGGGAAAATCCAGACAAAGATCATAAGACAAAAGGATCCATTCCTATTTTTTGTTTACATTTGGGCATCTGGTTTAACACTTAAATTCTTAATACGATTCTCATTATGATTCGAACAGTGTTTGGTGGTGCCTTATCCGCCATTTTGCTCTCGGGATGCGGCGGATCACCCAAAAGCGCCCCGATAGAAGAGGGGAATAAAATTCCCAACGTGATTTTCATCGTTGCCGACGACCTGGGCTATGGCGACATCAGTTGTTATGGCGCCAAACGTATTCAAACGCCCAACGTCGACCGCCTGGCGAAACAGGGACTACGATTCACCGACGCGCATGCGGTGGCGGCCACCAGTACGCCTTCCCGTTATGCACTCTTCACCGGACATTACAGCTGGCGACGGGACGATACCGGCATCGCCGCCGGAAATGCCGGCATGGTGATCCGCCCGGAACAAACCACCATCGCCGATCTGTTCAAGACTGCCGGACATGCGACGGGCGCTATTGGCAAATGGCACTTAGGCCTGGGCGACCAAACCGGAACGCAAGACTGGAACGGTGTTGTGGAACCCGGACCCAGAGACTTGGGCTTCGATTATTCTTATCTGATGGCCGCTACGGGCGACCGGGTACCATGCGTCTGGATGGAAAACCAAAAAGTGGCCAACTACGACCTATCCGCCCCGATCGAGGTGAGCTATGAGAAACCTTTTCCGGGTGAGCCTTTAGGCAAGGACCATCCGGAATTACTGACCAAACTGAAGCCATCACCCAATCATGGGCACGACCAGGCGATCGTGAACGGAATCTCACGCATCGGCTACATGAAAGGAGGTGGCAAAGCGCTCTGGCAAGACGAATACATAGCGGACTCAATCGCGGCCAAAGCAACCCGATTCATCGACCAACATAAGTCTGAGCCCTTCTTCCTCTATGTGGGAACCAACGACATTCACGTACCCCGTTTCCCCAATCCCAAATTCGCCGGGAAAAGCGGTATGGGCTATCGCGGCGACGCCATCCTGCAATTCGACTGGACAGTAGGCGAGATACTGGATGCACTCGACAAGGCCGGCATCAGCGACCAAACACTGGTCATCCTGACCAGCGACAATGGTCCGGTAGTGGATGATGGCTATGCCGATCAAGCGGTAGCGCTCCTGGGCGATCATCAGCCATGGGGCCACTTCAGGGGCGGCAAGTACAGCAGTTTTGAAGCTGGCACACGAGTGCCTTTCATCGTCAGTTGGCCTGGACAAGTCAAGCCCGGGGTGAGCGACGCGCTCTTTTCGCACATCGACCTCTTCGCCTCAATGGCCAAGCTGGCACAAGTCGAATACGATGGGCAAGCCGGCATCGACAGCCAGGATTTCCTGCAGACATTATTGGGCAACGAGACCAAAGGTAGAGAATATGTGATCGAGGCCGCCGGATCGCTCGCTGTCAGCGACGGGGAATGGAAATACATCGCACCAAGCGACGGACCAGCCTACAACAAACTGACCAACACGGAACTGGGCAACTCAAAAGAGGAACAGTTGTATTGCCTGAAGGAGGATCCGGGAGAACAGGTAAACGTCGCCCACCAATATCCAGACAAGGTCAAGGCTTTCCAGGCAATCCTGGAGAGGGAAAAACAGGCAGGCTACAAGGAGAGCTGGAAGAGATAACAACATCAGATCGGTATCGGTTTCCTAAAACTCGATAACCCATTCGGCTCCGACAATATGGATCGCGGTCGCGATATCGTTCTGGCGGCAATAGAACAGATCGAGTGTTTGGCCGCCAGACAAGGCGATCCGCAAACCAGGCCTATAACGGACACGAGTGATCTCCGAAAAATTCTCCCGGCGGGCGGAGAGAAAGATCTCCGAGAAAAAATAGGGCATCAACAGGCTGTTCGCAAGCAGGCAATCCACCCTGACCCGCGAGCGCAAGTGATTCTCCGTCCGTTCCTTAAAGAAAGATTGCTGGAAACGCTCCCGAAAAGAGAATTTCAGCCATTGATAACCAGTACTTGCCTGCGCCCCGACAATATAACGGTGGCGCCAGCGCCACTGTCCACTGTTCTTGATCTGCTGAAATTCATAAAATCCCTCCAGCTCAAGAAAACGGAAAGGCCGATAGGTGAGACTGGCATTGGCTCCGACCCGCTCGGCCTGATAAGGCGTGAGCGTCTGGCGGTATTCCAGACGGCTTGCCAGCGAGAGGCGACTGTTCAGGCGATAACGCACCATGATCCGGTTCCAAGCTTGCCAATCGTCGGCTCTCGCCCCACCCCATACGGGCATCAGCGAAAGGAGGAGACAAAAAAGGGACAGGAAAAACGTGTTCTTGTTCGCGATCAATCCGTTCATGCGTCTTGCTGTTCTATTATCGCGAAGTTAAGGAGAATAATCCAAGATTATATCGCTCAACGGTATCTTTCAAACCCGTCCCCAACGCCTTAAATATTCAGGAAATGACGGGCCAAACCAATTGACAAACGTGTACGGATGTCGCCCGGGCTTTTCCAAGAATCCTTTTCATGCCATTTCGGACAAGGCAAAAATTTTGTCCGAAGGAAAATAACTTTTTGTTCGAAGGAAATTGAAATTTCCTTCGGAAAAAAATTCTTTTTTCTTCGGACAAAAAAATGAGCCATCGAAGTATAATTTTAATTCCACTGCAGTGAAATTTCCAACGCACTGCAATGGAATCAAAAACGGACTTCAAACCTATTCCGCCGCATTTTTCCGGAGCCATTCCAAACGACGCTGGTCAGGCAAATGTTTCACCTTGAAATCCTCGAAGGTC
>USAD01000198.1 GCA_900552415.1 uncultured Parabacteroides sp. | reverse complement strand
CCTGAAAAGCTTACTCTCTTCAGAACAAAGGTCTCTTTACCAAATTCCAAGAGGCATCACCCTCAAGGGCAACGTCGGCATGGCGGGCACAGAATATCGCACGAAACTCGCATTATACGAAGGAAGGTCAACCATAGCGGCCAACGGCCGTTACGACATCGCCACCGAACGATACGAGGCAAGCCTCAGCATCGACAGTCTGGAGCCGACCCATTTCATGCCATACGACTCGCTCTATTGGGTCGCTGGAAAGATCCAGGCTGAGGGACAAGGTACCGATCCCTTCTCATCGAAGACCACCATGCGTCTCGACGGTAATATCTATGATATCCGTTATGGTGCCTCCTCTCTTGCGGATATTCGTATCGGCAGTACGCTCGAGAACCATTTCCTGAATCTAGAGTTGGTCAGTGAATATCCTTTGGCGCGAATGGAGATCAACCTCAACGCCGACGTACGCAAAGAACGGTTGAAAGCCATGTTGATTGTCGATGCCGAACATATTGACCTTCATCAGATGCATTTCACCTCGATGCCGCTCAGCTCATCATTCCAGATCTTCGCCGAGGCAGAGAGCGACCTGAAAGAGGATCACTTGCTCGATATCACACTGGGTAACTGGGAATTGGTTTCCAATAAAGGCAGCTTCAAGCCCAAGACCCTGACGCTCCACACCCGAAGTACAGCCGACACAAGCCGTGTCTCCTTCCATGCCGGCGACCTCAATGTCACAATGAGCGTCGACAAGGGAATTAACGGGCTTTTGGAGGACTTCAACAAGTTATCAACATCTGTTGACAAGCAGTTGAAACAGGACTCAACAATTAATCTCGCCGCTTTGCGCCCGCTTCTGCCCCACCTGAACCTAGAGGTTGGAATCGGACCAGACAATCCTGTCTCAAACTACCTGAAATCGTATGAGATCCTGTTCAATCAACTGGATCTATACGCCGAGACTTCGCCCGAAAACGGACTGAGCCTCCGTTCGTCGCTCAACAAGCTGGCGAAAGACACATTGCTCATCGACTCAATCCGCACGACAATCACCCAAGACAGCCTTGGGCTCAATTATCTTGTCCGGGTAGCCAAAGAACCTTACCGACGGCAAAAGCCCTTCACGGCAGGACTCGAAGGCAAAATTCGCCTGGACTACGCCGACGCGCTATTCCATTTCCAAAACGAGACGGCGGATACCAGCTTCCTGATCGGCATCCAGATGAACAAGATAGCGGAAGGATTCCGTTTCCATCTTTTCCCCGAGACACCAATCATCGCGCTTCGCCCCTTCAAGATCAACAAGGATAATTACGTGGATTTCTTCACTCCAAGAAACATCCACGCCAATCTGCGAATGACAGGCGAACAGGACGCGAGCCTCTGGCTCTATTCCACAGAAGTCACCGATACGCTCTCCGAGCTGCACGCCGAGTTGAGCCATGTCGATCTTGCCTACCTGGCCCGTTCCATCAACTATCTTCCGGACATTGCCGGTACGCTGAGTGCCGACCTGCAATACTTGCCGAGCGACACCTCGTTTATGGCCGTTTCGAACATCTTTATTGATGAACTCTTTTACGAGAAAGAACGAGTCGGCGAACTGATGGCCAACGCCGTCTATCTACCGCTGGCGCAAAACGAACATCAAGCAGACCTACACCTGTTTCGCGACGAGCAGGAAATAGTCAGCGTCAATGCCCTCTATACGGCAGGTGACGAAGAACGGATTCAAGGCGACCTCACCTTCTACCATCTTCCCCTGGCGATGGCAGATCCTTTCATTCCGGAGGACATGGCGAAACTGCACGGTGATTTGGATGGCTCGCTTGCCATCTCAGGCAACAGCCAAGCACCCATTTTGGACGGATTCCTGGCTCTCGACTCCGTATCGGTTTATGTCGGGGCGGTAGGCTCCACTTTCCGGTTCGATAACAAGAATGTTGAGATCAAGAGCAACAAACTGACGTTCGACAAATACGGCATCTATTCCACAGGAAAGACTCCCTTCATCATTGACGGCACCATCGATTTCAACCAGATGGACAATCCGATGGCTAACTTACGGCTGACAGCCAACAACCTGGAGCTACTGAACACCAAGAAGAAGCCGGAGAGCCTTGTCTACGGGAAATTATATGTCAACCTCAACTCCACCCTAACCGGACCGCTCAATCTGCTCAAGATGCGGGGCGACCTGCAACTTCTGGGCGGAACGAACATTACCTATATATTAAAGGACTCGCCCCTGACCGTGCAGGATCGCCTGGCGGATATGGTGACCTTCACCTCTTTTGCCGACACAATCTATCACGAGACCACCCGCAAGCCGCCCTTACCTTTAGGCGGCATGGATATGCTCATGACCATCCGTATCGACCCGGTGGTGCAGGCGAATGTCGACCTGAGCGAGGATCAATCCAGCCACATCAACCTGATCGGTGGTGGCGACCTCTCTTTCCAGTACACACCGCAAGGCGACATGATCCTGAACGGGCAATACACCTTGTCGGGCGGAACCATCAAATACGCCATGCCTGTTATCCCGCTTAAGGAATTCAGTATCCAAAACGGCAGCTATGTCCTTTGGAACGGCAACCCGATGGACCCGTTGCTCAACCTGACCGCGACCGAACGGGTTCGCACCTCCGTCAGCAGCAACGGCCAATCGCCCCGGATGGTGAACTTCGACGTGGGCATCGAAATCCAGCAACGTCTGGAGAATTTAGGCCTCAACTTCACGCTTACCGCTCCAGAAGACCTCAGCATGCAAGAGGAACTTACCGCCAAGGGATCAGAAGAGCGAGCCAAACTGGCGGTCAGCATGTTGGTAACCGGCCTTTATCTGGGCAGCACGACCGGCAGCAACGGAAAGGTCAATCTCGATATGGGCGATGCCCTGAACAGTTTCCTGCAAAGCGAGATCAACAGCATTGCCGGCAGCGCGCTGAAGACGGTGGATATCAGCTTCGGCATGGATACTTACGACGATAATGTCAATGGCGTGGCAGGCTCGCGTACCGACTACTCTTTCCGTTTCGCCAAGCGGTTCTATAACGATCGTATCCAGGTTATCCTGGGTGGACGCATCTCGACTGGCGAGAACATTAATAACGGGCAGGCGCAACCTTTCATCGATAACGTCTCGGTCGAGTACCGGCTCGACAACAGTGGATCGCGTTACGTGAAGCTCTTCCACAACAAGAACTATGAGAGTCTCCTGGAAGGCGAGATCACCGAAACAGGCGCCGGTATCGTCCTGCGCCGGAAAATGATGCACCTCCGGGAACTGTTCAATTTCAAGAAGAAAAAGGTCAAACCGATTAACGAGGAAAAAGAGGAATGAGAAATATAAAGATAATCGCTCCCTCAAAAGATTTTCCAGCCGCTGGAAAACGCCACGCGCTTCGCGGGAAACTTTCCAGCCGCTGGAAAACGCCACGCGCCCCGCAGGAAACTTTCCAGCCGCTGGAAAACGCCACGCGCTTCGCGGGAAACTTTCCAGCCGCTGGAAAACGCCACGCACTCCGCGGGAAACTTTCCAGCCGCTGGAAAACGCCATGCGCTCCGCGGGAAGCTTTCGCAACCTGCGAAACGGCCACGCGCTCCGCGGGAAGCTTTCGCAACCTGCGAAACGGCCACGCGCTCCGCGGGAAGCTTTCGCAACTTGCGAAATGGCCACGCGCTCCGCGGGAAGCTTTCGCAACTTGCGAAAAAGCATCCTCGCCAGAGAGCCTTTTTTCGCAACTTGCGAAAAAAGGGCAGTTATGGGGCAGCAACTCCTCCTGGGCCTTTGTCTGCTCCTCCTGACACTCATCGGTGCCGGCTGCTCGACCACGAAAAACCTGCCCGAGGGCGAAGTTCTCTATGAGGGCATCAAGCGTGTCACGATCGCGGAACAGGACCCGAGTGACGATGGCGAGAACACCGTCAGCGAGATCAATGCCGCCCTGGCCTATCCGCCCAACAACGCGTTGCTCGGCAGCTCATCGATCCGGATCCCCTTACCTGTCGGCTTGTGGGTTTACAATGCCTTTGTCAACAAGAAAGGAAAAATCGGGCAATGGATCTTTAAGAAATTCGCCGCCAAGCCGGTACTGATCAGCACCGTCAACCCCGAGGTGCGTGTCAAGGTGGCCCAGAACCTGTTGAGGGAATATGGCTATTTCCAGGGCAGTACCGGTTTCGAGATCCTTACGGACGAGAAGAATCCCCGGAAAGCGAAAATCGCCTACGAGATTCATATGGGCAAGGCCTATACGCTTGACGATATTCGTTATACCCGAATGCGCCGCCGTACAGACTCAATCATCCAGTCGACCGCCGCGCTCTCCAAGCTGAAGGTCGGCGACAATTTTAACGTCGTTCGCCTGCAGGAGGAACGAGAACGTATCGCCGCCCTGCTCAGGGACAACGGTTATTTCTATTACCGCCCGGACTTTATCACCTACGACGCCGACACATTGCTCTCGCCGGGCAAGGTTTCCCTGCGGGTCAAGCCCAAAGAAAGTTTACCCATCCGGGCGCTTCGTCCCTGGCGAATCGGCGACATCTCCCTCTACCTGTCCGGTTACCAGAACGAGCCTCCAACCGACTCAATCCGCTATAAGGACCTGACCATCCATTATGAGGGAAAACTCCGGGTACGCCCCAAGGTGATTTATGACCGGCTCTTCTTCAAGAGCGGCGAGCTCTACTCGCAAGACAAGCAAGAACAGAGCCAGACCGCCTTGTCTCGTCTCGGCATCTTCCGCTACACGGATATGCAATATACGCCCCGAGACACGACGCGCCGGCAAGACACGCTCGACCTGCGCATCAACGCCACCTACGACCTGCCCATCGATGGTGAGCTGGAGGTTAACGTCACCAGCAAAAGCAACGACCAAGTTGGTCCGGGTGCCGTCTTCAGCGTGACCAAACGCAACATTTTTGGCGGCGGCGAGACCTTCAATGTCCAGATGAAAGGCTCCTACGAATGGCAGACCGGCAATAAGCTCGACAATAACAGTTCCAAGATCAACAGCTACGAGTTGGGCTTGAGCGCGACGCTTAAATTCCCGCGGATCCTCTTCCCCGTACCGTTCCAGCTCAGCAACAAATACCCGTCGAGCACCTCGTTCCGGATCTATGCGGATCAGATGAACCGGGCCCGTTTCTTCAAGCTCCTGGCCTTTGGTGGCGAATCGTCGTTCGAATTCCAACCCTCGGCGACCTCGCACCACTCGATCACACCGTTCAAGCTGACGTTCAACCTTCTGCAAAGCACGACCGCCGAGTTCGACAGCATTACCGATGCCAACAAGGCGCTCAAGAAGAGCTTGCAGGACCAGTTCATCCCGGCTATGGGTTATACCTATACATACGACGACTCGCCCATCACCACAAAAAAGCATCACATCTGGTGGCAAGCGTCGATCACGCA
>USAD01000197.1 GCA_900552415.1 uncultured Parabacteroides sp. | reverse complement strand
GGAAAAAGAAAGATTCAGGCAATGGCAGGTTTTATTACTGATCTTAAGCGGTCGTTTCTGGGAGGGAACGTCTTGTCGAAGCTTATATTTATAAATGTAGGCTTGTTTATCCTTATCCGTTTGTTGAGTGTCCTGTTCCTTCTGTTCAACGTGCAGGATATTCCGTTCCTGTTCTATTTGCAATTGCCCGCCTCGTTCGAGGCCTTGCTTTTGAGGCCATGGACGTTGGTGACCTATATGTTTACCCATTACGAGTTCCTGCATATTCTCTTCAATATGTTGTGGCTCTATTGGTTTGGAGGTCTTTTCCTGACCTTCTTCAATGAGCGTCAGCTGGGTGGACTTTACCTGTTGGGCGGTCTGGCGGGGGCGATCTTCTTCGTGTTGTGTTATAACATTTTCCCCTACTTCCTGGATATGGTCGATTTCAGCTATCTGATCGGAGCTTCCGCCTCAGTGATGGCAATCGTGTTCGCGATCTCTTTCTATCGGAAGGATATGGAGATCAGCCTCTTCTTGATTGGGCGTGTCAAGTTGATCTATCTGGCGCTTTTCACTTTGGTGATCGACCTGTTGGCGATAACGTCTGATAACGCCGGTGGCCATATCGCCCATGTTGGCGGTGCCTTGTTGGGAATTTGGTTCGCTTCACAAATGCGTGTCGGAAAGGATCTGACCGCTCCGATGAATCGTCTGGTCGATAAGTTTGTCAACCTGTTCAAGCGCAAGCCCAAGATGAAGGTGACTTACAAGCGTGCGGAGACCGATTATGAGTATAATGCCCGCAAGCGGCAGGAAGAGGCGGACTTGAATGATATCTTGGACAAGCTGAAACGTTCCGGTTACCAAAGCTTGTCGGCGGAAGAGAAGAAAAGACTGTTTGACGCGAGTAAATAAGAAAGGTTATGTGGGAAGCGCTTAAGCTCTTGGTAAGAAGGATATTTGCCAGTGCGAACTTGCTGGTAGTCTTGCTCTTTGTGCTTTCCGCATATTCTGATCATGTCTCGCCTGACACGAGCATTTTCTTTTCTTTCTTGGGATTGGCTTTCCCGGTCCTGGCGTTGTTCACCTTATTGTTTGTCTTTTATTGGCTTTTTCTGGGTCATTGGAAGTATCTGCTGATCGGTATTTGCTCCTTCTTGATCTGTTGGGGGCCGGTCAATCGTTATTACCCTTTTCATACGAAAACAGAAATTCCGGAAGGAAAGAATACCTTGAAGGTGTTGACCTATAATATTATGGCCTTTGGCTATAAGGGAAATACCAAGGAAGAGCCTAACAAGATACTGGAATATATTGCGAATTCAGACGCGGATATTGTCTGTCTGCAGGAGTATGCGGTCAATAAGTTGACTAACTTGAGTTCCAGCCGTATCTACAAAGCCTTGAAGATGTATCCTAATCATTCCGTGTTTTATTTGAAGAATACGAAATACCAGAATATGGGTATTGCCTTGTTCTCAAAGTATCCGATATCCAAGTCTCGCCGGATCAAGTATGAGTCTGACGCGAATGGCTCGTCGATGCACGAGGTGACGGTTAATGGGAAAAGGCTGCTTGTGATCAATAACCATTTGGAGTCGTTCAAGTTGACCATGGAGGACCGTAGCCGTTATTCTGATCTGATCAGTAGCTTTGATGCTGATAAGTTGCAGGATATGAGGGGCTCGATCTCCAATAAGTTGAGTACGGCCTTCCGGATTCGGGCAAGACAGGCGGAAGCTATTGCGGAGGTGATCCGGGAAGAGGATAAGGAGGCTTATGTCCTTGTTTGTGGTGATTTCAACGACACGCCGATCTCATACGCCCATCGGACGATCCAAGGACCGCTTCTTGACGCGTTCGCTGAGTCGGGCAGTGGTGTCGGGATCACTTATAACCAGAATTTTTTCTGGTTCCGGATAGATAATATTCTCCATTCCCAAAACATACGTTCCTCAAATTGCCAGGTGGAGAAAATTCCCTATTCCGATCATTATCCATTGTCTTGCTACATCACGCTCGAATAGCCTTCGTCGTGTCGTGAAGCTTGGAATTTGCCCTCCGAATGTTTCCTTTCCCTTGTGAATTAACTAGGAATGTGGCAAATAATATCTTTTTTACTCTAATACTAAAGAAAAAAAAACTATCTTTGCACCCTGTGAAAAAATGGATATAAATTAATGTAATAACATAAAAACCTAAGATTCAAATGCAAAACAAAGGATTTGTAAAGGTCTTTGCCGTTTTACTTACGCTTGTTTGCTTGTTTTATCTGTCGTTTTCATTTGTGACACGTCATTATAACAGCAAGGCGGTTGAATATGCGGCTGGAGATCCGGTGAAGGAGAGCGCCTACTTGGACTCTCTCTCTACTCAGAAAGTATGGCTTGGCTATACTCTTAAGGAATGCCGTGAGATGGAAATTAGTTTAGGTCTTGACCTGAAGGGCGGTATGAACGTTGTCCTGGAGTTGAACGTGGCGGATGTCGTTCGTTCTCTTTCCAACAATAATCAAGACCCCAATTTCAACAAGGCATTGGATTTGGCTTACGCGAAGCAAGCCACAAGCCAGAAGGGTTTTATCGATTTGTTCGCCGAGGAGTATAAGGCTTTGGACAGCAACGCACGCTTGGCAACAGTGTTCAGCACATTCGAGTTGAAAGACAAGATCACGCCGCAGAGCACGGATGATCAGGTGATCGCAGTCTTGAAAGATGAGTTGCAGAGCGCGATCGATAACTCTTTCAACGTATTGCGTACACGTATCGACCGTTTCGGTGTGGTTTCTCCGAACATTCAACGCTTGGAGACTGCCGGCCGTATTTTGGTTGAGCTTCCTGGTGTTAAGGAGCCGGAGCGTGTTCGTAAGCTGTTACAGGGTAGCGCAAATCTTGAGTTTTGGGAAACATACCAATTGCCGGAGATCTATCAGCAGTTGATGACAGCTGATAAGGTATTGGCAGAGATCCTGAACAAGGATAACGCGAGCGCTGATTCTACTGCTGTCGTTGAGGCTTCGAAAGAAACAGCGAAGGCTGCCGCTGATTCTACTTCGTCTGAGGCGGATTCCTTGTTAGCCGAGATCGGACAGGAGAAACCGTCTGAGGAGGCTCAAAGCATGGAGGATTTCGCGAAAGAGCATCCTTTGTTTGCCCTTTTGCAAATCAGCCAATATAATGGTCAGTTGGCAAATGGCGCTACAGTTGGTATCGCTCAAGCTAAGGATATGGCTAAGATTTCCGAGTATCTCTCAATGAAACAGGTTAAGGACGTGTTGCCTCGTAACTTGGCATTGAAATGGGGTGTTAAGGCAATCGACGATAAGGAGCAGTTCTTCGAGCTTTATGCTTTGAAAATTACGAACCGCGATGGTAGTCCGGCTTTGGGCGGTGATGTCGTGACTGATGCTAACGCTGACTTTACTCAGCAGGTTGGTCGGACGGAGCAAGTGGTCGACATGGTGATGAACGCCGAGGGCGCTAAGGCTTGGGCCCGTTTGACAAAGGAGAATATCGGTAAGCAGGTCGCGATTGTATTGGATGAGATGGTCTATTCGGCGCCCACGGTGCAGGTTGAGATCACGGGTGGTCGTTCACAAATTACCGGACACTTTACTCCGGAAGAGGCAAAGGACTTGGCAAATGTCTTGAAGTCTGGTAAGATGGCGGCTTCTGTCCATATTGTACAGGAGGATGTCGTTGGCCCCTCTTTGGGACAGGAGGCGATTGAGGCTGGTGTTATCTCGTTTATTATCGCTTTGGTCTTGTTGATGGCTTATATGTGTGTCTTCTATGGCTTGTTGCCGGGCTTGATTGCCGATGGCGCTTTGGTCTTGAATATCTTCTTCACGATGGGTATTTTGGCCTCGTTCCAAGCCGTGTTGACTTTACCGGGTATTGCCGGTATGGTGTTGACCTTGGGTATGGCGGTCGACGCTAACGTGTTGATTTATGAGCGTACGAAAGAGGAGTTGCGTGCGGGCAAGAACTTATCGAGGGCGATTGCCGATGGTTACTCGAACGCTTTTTCCGCGATTTTCGACTCAAACTTGACATCAATCATTACGGGTATCGTTTTGTTCTATTTTGGTACAGGTCCTATCCGTGGCTTCGCAACAACGATGATTATAGGTTTGATCGCAAGTTTCTTGACCGCGGTCTTTTTGACTCGTATCGTTTACGAGGGTTTGTTGGCGAAAGACAAGATTAAGAATCTTTCTTTCACTACTTCTCTTAGCGAGAATTTATTGCGTAATCCGAAGATCAATTTCTTGGGCGCTCGTAAGACCGGTTACCTGATTCCGGTGGTGATTGTCGTGTTGGGTGCTGTCTCCTTCTTCACGATAGGCTTGAACAATGGTATTGATTTTACGGGTGGACGTAATTATGTCATCCGTTTTGACAAGGAGGTTAAAACGGACGCCGTGCGTGATCTGTTGGATGCTCAATTGGACGGTTCGGTCAGTGTTATTCAGATTGGTACGGCGGATCAGGTGCGTGTATCTACGAACTATCGGATTATGGATAATGATCCGAATATCGATCAAGAGATTGAGGCCAAGTTGTATGAGGGCGTGAAGTCCTTGTTGCCTGAGGGAACAACATTGGATCAGTTCATTTCCGACTTTATCCAGAGTTCTCAAAAGGTCGGACCGAGTATGGCGGATGATATCAAGAACAGTGCGATCTTGGCGGTGATCTTCTCCATGTTCTGTATGGCCGCTTATATTTTGCTTCGTTTCCGCGACATGTCATTCTCGGTCGGTGCGTTCGCCTCGGTCGCTACGACAACTTTGTGTATCATCTCATTCTATACGTTGTTGTGGAAGATCTTGCCGTTCTCAATGGAGGTCGACCAGACGTTTATCGCCGCGATCCTGACGATTATCGGTTACTCAATCAACGATACGGTGGTTGTCTTCGACCGTATTCGTGAGACAATTTCGCTTTATCCGAAACGTGATCGTTATCAAGTGATCAATGACGCCTTGAATTCAACTTTGTGTCGTACGTTCAATACTTCGTTGACAACCTTGGTTGTTGTGTTGTGTATTTTTATCTTAGGTGGTAGTACGATCCGAAGCTTTACGTTCGCGATCTTGTTAGGTATCGTGATCGGTACTCATTCAACCTTGTTTGTCGCTACGCCAATCGCTTATGAGCTTCAGAAGAAGAAAATCAACAAGCAAGCGGCTGCCGGTGATGAGGCAAAATAATTCGTAAGGATGAGATTATGGTGATTTAAGGGAAGGTAAAACCTTCAATAGATAAAAGCCTGGGGTTCCAGAGGGAACTTCCGGGCTTTTTTATTTGTTTATGTGTATATATTAATGTAAAGAAGGATGGTTATGAAGAATGAAAGATGGTGTTTGGTATCCCATTGGTTGTTGTTGTCTCGGGTTTCCTTGCGTGGCAATCCGGTTGAGGCTGCGCTGGTTGTCTTGTTTGTCTTATATGGCTTCGTGGGATATAATTATATCGATCGCTGGGCAGATTATATTT
>USAD01000196.1 GCA_900552415.1 uncultured Parabacteroides sp. | reverse complement strand
CGTGTGTCGAGAGGCATGCAGGTTCGAGTCCTGTTCTGGGCACCTTTTCTCGCGCAGGTGGTGGAATTGGTAGACACGCTACTTTGAGGGGGTAGTGCCGGTTACGGCGTGTGAGTTCAAGTCTCATCCTGCGTACAGATAAACAAAATCTTTATCTTTTTTTGAACAATAGAATCGTCAATACGACAATTCTATTGTTTTTTTTATTTCCCTTCACCATTTATTCCCAGAATCCCAAAGTATTTTCGTACTTTTACACTCAATAATATTTTTATTCACTAAAACAGTTGAAGTATGTTTTCCTTAATGCGATCTAAACAAAAGATAACATTTATCGTTTTTGGCGGTCTGTCTCTTTTGTCAGGATGTCAACCCGTAGAAAATCCCCAAGTGAACTTAATTCCACAACCGGCTCAAATGGAGATAACCGGTGGTTATTTGAAACTGGATAGCGGTGAGGTTTTCTGTGACTCTCCCTCTTCCAAACTGGAATCCGTTGTCGATCCCTCTTGGAAAGGCGGCAATCCGGAAGCCTATGAGTTGCGAGTTACCTCAAAAGGGATCAGCCTGAAAGCGGCGACTGAACAGGGCCTTTATTATGGCAAGCAGACCTTACGGCAGCTCTATACGCCAAATGGATTTCCCTGTGTCGCAATCCAGGATAGCGCCCGTTTTCCCTATAGAGGCCTGCATCTGGACGTGTCACGTCACTTCTTCCCCAAAGAAGAGGTGTTCAAGCTTCTCGACGTGATGGCTTATTATAAGATGAACCGACTGCATTTCCACCTGACCGACGCGGGAGGCTGGCGTGTCGAGAGCAAGAAATATCCGAAGCTGACCACCGACGCCGCTTATCGCACCAATTCGGACTGGCTGGAATGGTGGGACGGACAAGAACGCCAATTCACCACGGCTGATGATCCCAAGGCTTACGGTGGATTCTATACGCAAGACGAGATTCGGGAGATCGTCGCTTATGCGGCCGATCGCCACATCACCGTGCTCCCGGAGATTGAGTTCCCCGGCCACGCTTTCGAGGTCTTCTTCGCTTATCCGGAGTTGAGTTGCTCAGGCAAGGCTGGCGTCGATCATGATTTCTGTATCGGTAACCCGGCGACCTTTACCTTCATGGAAGAGATCCTCTCCGAGATGATTGATCTCTTCCCATCCGAGTACATTCATATCGGTGGCGACGAGGCAGCTAAAAGCTCATGGAAAAAATGTCCCAAATGCCAGGCATTGATGCGTAAGGAGGGATTGAAAAACGTGGATGAGCTGCAAAGTTATATGATTCACCGTGCTGAAGAGTTCCTCTTGTCGAAAGGACGCAAGCTAATTGGCTGGGACGAGATCCTGGAAGGCGGCTTGGCGCCTGAGGCGACTGTCATGTCGTGGCGAGGCGAGTCTGGTGGTATCAAATCGGCACGTATGGGCCACGACGTGATCATGACACCGGGCGAATACCTCTATTTCGATTTCTATCAGGCCGACCCACGCACGCAACCTTACGCGATCGGCGGTTACACGCCTATCCGGAAAGTCTACAGCTACAATCCGATCCCAACCGACTCGCTTACTGAAGAGGAAGGCAAACACATCATGGGCGTGCAGGCCAATACCTGGACTGAATACATCAAGGATGAGAAATATCTGGAATATATGATGTTTCCTCGTGCGCTGGCTGTCGCCGAAATCGGATGGACACCGCAGGAGAAACGCCAGTGGGATTCTTTCAAGCAACGAGTTAATCACCACCTTCCAACCTTGAGATCAATGGGCATCAATCATTTCCCGCTCTCAGATGAGGTAGAGATGATCGCTGAGGTCGACCATCAGAACAAGCAAATCATCGTTACGCTCGACGCTGAGAAATATCCTGCCGAAATCCATTATACGCTTGATGGTTCCGAACCGACACTCTCGTCGCCTGTCTATACGGCGCCTATTGTCGTGAAAGACTCCGCGATTGTCAAGACCATCGTAGCGCAAGAGGGCAAGACCAGCGGCTTCGTCTGCGAGCGTCGTTTTGATTATCACAAGGGCGTCAACAAGCCGATCCATTTCAACAACAAGCTTTATAGCGGTTATATGGCTGGCGGTGTCGGCGCTCTCGTAGATGGTTATCCTGGCGGATTGACCTATCTGGATGGCCATTGGCAAGGTTACCTCGACAATCTTGACTGCGTGATCGATCTCGGCGAGACACAAGATATCTCCCGTGTATCCGCAAGATTCATGCAACTGATCGGTCCGGGTGTTTTCCAACCCAGCGAGGTGGAGCTGCTCACGTCTGAGAATGGCAAAGACTTCGAATCAAGAGGTGTCGTTCCGACTACGATCTCGAACAAGGACCGGGCATTATCGTTCCAGGATTATCTTTTCACCGGTTCCTGGAAAGCTCGCTACATCCGGGTCAAGGCGACCAACACTAACGGTTTCCTCTTTACGGACGAGGTAGTGATCTGGTAATTAACACTAAAGTACAAACAGCACAAATTACATAATTAATGAGAAAACAAATCATATCCTTACTCTTGTGCGGCAGCCTGTTCGCCGCCGCGCAACAGCCGGTTGACCTGGTCAACCCCTTTATCGGCACGAGCAATTACGGCACCACCAATCCCGGAGCCGTTTGCCCGCAAGGCATGATGAGCGTTGTGCCCTTCAATGTCATGGGCTCGAAAGAGAACAAGTTCGACAAGGACAGCCAATGGTGGTCAACCCCCTACTCTGCCGACAACTGTTTCTTCACCGGTTTCGCTCACGGTAGCCTGAGCGGCGTCGGCTGTCCGGAGCTGGGCAGTCTTCTGTTGATGCCAACCTCTGGCGAGTTGAACGTAGATTATAATACCTATGGCAGTAAATATACCGACGAGGTTGCTCATCCAGGTTATTACAGCACTACGCTGACAAAATACGGCATCAAGGCTGAGGCTACGGCCACCATGCGAACCGGCTTGAGCCGTTTCACCTTCCCGAAAGGGGAAAGCCATATCCTGCTGAACCTGGGCGAGGGCTTAACGAATGAGACAGGCGCGACGGTACGTATCGTCAATGATACGGAGATCGAGGGAAGCAAGCTGCTCGGTACTTTCTGCTACAATCCGCAGGCGGTCTTCCCCGTCTATTTTGTCATGAAAGTAAGCAAGGCGCCCAAAAAGATGGGTTACTGGAAAAAGCAACGGGAAATGAAAGGCGTCGAGGCTGAATGGGATATTCACTCTGGCAAATACAAGATCTATGAGAAATATACCCGTGAGATGAGCGGCGACGACATCGGCGTCTGGTTCGACTACGACACAGAAGAGGGCGAGAGCGTTGAGGTCAAGCTGGGTATCTCTTATGTCAGCATAGAGAACGCTCGCGAGAACATGAACCATGAGATAGCCGGCTTCGACTTCGAGCAGGTCAAGACCGCTGCCCGCACGCAATGGAACAACGACCTGTCGAGAATAAAGGTCGAGGGTGGCACCGCCGACGAGCGGACCATTTTCTACACCGGCCTCTATCACCTGCTGATCCATCCGAATATCCTGCAAGACGTGAATGGCGAGTATCCGAAGATGGAAAGCCTTGAGGTTGGCCATACGGAAGGCAACCGATTCACGGTCTTCTCATTGTGGGATACCTACCGCAACGTGAGCACCCTGATGACCCTGCTTTATCCGGACCGACAGCTGGATATCATCCGCACGATGGTCGACATGTACAAGGAGAACGGCTGGCTGCCCAAATGGGAGCTTTACGGACGGGAAACCTTCACGATGGAAGGAGATCCCTCAATTCCCTACATTGTGGATGCCTGGATGCGCGGACTGAAGGACTTCGATGTCGAGACAGCCTATGAAGCGATGCGTAAAGGAGCGACTACACCGGGCGAATACAACCTGCTGCGCCCCGACGCCAACGACTACTTCGCCAAAGGCTACGTGCCTTTGCGTGAGCAATACGACAACTCGGTCTCGCACGCCCTCGAGTATTACATCGCCGACTGGAACCTGGCAAACTTCGCCAACGCGTTGGGTAAGAAGGAGGACGCGAAGCTGTTCCGCGAGCGCTCGTTGGGCTACAAGCACTACTACTGCAAAGACTTCGGCACGCTGCGCCCCATCATGCCCGACGGTACGTTCTATGGTCCATTCGACCCGAAGCAAGGCGAGAATTTCGAGCCTAGCCCTGGTTTCCATGAGGGCAATGCCTGGAACTATACATTCTACGTACCACACGACATCAAGGGACTGGCCAAGCTGATGGGTGGCGACAAGAAATTCGTCGATAAGCTTCAGATGGTGTTCGACAAGAAATACTACGATCCGGCCAACGAGCCCGATATCGCCTATCCTTATCTGTTCAGCTATTTCAAGGGTGAGGCATGGCGTACGCAAAAACTGGTAAGCGAGTTGTTGAAGAGCGGCTATCATAACGCTCCGAACGGCGTGCCGGGCAACGAGGATACGGGAACAATGTCCACCTGGGCGATCTTCTCGATGCTTGGCTTCTACCCCGCTTGTCCGGGCGACGTGAATTTCGTGCTGACCTCGCCGACCTTCGACAAGGTGACGATCCAGCTCGACAAGCGTTACTACCCGAAAGGGGAATTGGTCATCGAGTCCAAGCATGAGAAACCGGAAGATATCTATATCCAAGAGGTAACAGCCGGCGACAAGAAGTTGAAAGGCTTTACCATCTCTCACGAGGAGCTGGTCAATGCCGGAACACTTCGTTTCGTCCTGGGCGACTCCCATAAGTAATATCATCGGATAAGAACTGAAGTGCCGCCGGTGCCGTCCCGAAAGAATGGGATGACACCGGCGATTCTTTTCCCAGTACTCGCCGGGAAGTTCCGGGATACATTACGTATCGAAGTACTGTACTTCATATACTGAACTACAGTACTTCATATATCTAATTACAGTACTTCGTATATCTAATTACAGTACTTGACATACCGGAGTGAAAACATAACCGCGCTCATCAGTACACCACGACAGGGACATTGAATGAAGTTTATAATTTACGAATAAGCAAAGATTATTTGCTATTAAGCAAATAATTAAATACATTTGTCATGTTATTAACCAAATCCAAGAAAGGAAGTATATGCTTATTTCCAACAAATTAATCCTTGAAGAATTCGTCCGAAAGCATTCTAGGGCCGTAAAACCAATAAACAAATGGGTAACAGATGTCACTAAAGCGACATGGGCTACTCATCAAGATTTGAAAGATACGTTTCCCTCAGCGGATTACGTGGGAAATGGCCGATATGTTTTTAATATCAGCGGCAATAATTTTAGGATAATAGCGGTAGTTCTTTTCATTGGAGGTATCTTAGAATTAAGGTTTATAGGCACTCATGCCGAATATGACAAAATTAAAGACTGCTCGGAAATCTAAAGTTTTCATGAGCATAATAATAAACATATACAATTAAGAATTATGGAAATCATGAACATCAACTGTATCACAACACGAGAGCAGTATGATGAAGTTCGCGATCGTGTCG
>USAD01000195.1 GCA_900552415.1 uncultured Parabacteroides sp. | reverse complement strand
GTGGAAATCCTGTGTTGGAAGGCTGGTATGCCGATCCGGAAGGAATGATTTACGACGATACGTATTGGATTTATCCGACATATAGCGACGTGTTCGATAAGCAGGTCTTTTTCGATTGTTTCTCGTCCAAAGACATGGTGACCTGGACGAAGCATCACGCCATATTGGACACGACCGAGGTCAAATGGGCCAAGCGGGCTATGTGGGCGCCGTCCGTGATCCGCAAAGAGGGAAAATATTATTTCTTTTTTGGGGCGAACGATGTGCACGAGGGCGAGATCGGTGGCATTGGCGTCGCCGTGGCCGATAAGCCGGAAGGTCCTTACAAGGATTTGATCGGAAAGCCTTTGATTAAAGAGAACGAGAAAGGGGCGCAGCCTATCGACCAGTTTGTGTTCCAGGATCCGAGTGGCGAGTATTATATGTATTATGGTGGATGGGGACATTGTAATGTCGTGCGTTTAAGCGACGACTTTACCTCGATCGTGCCTTTCGAGGACGGGACGCTTTACAAGGAGGTGACTCCCGAGAATTATGTTGAGGGGCCTTTCATGTTTGTGCGCGACGGGAAGTATTATTTCATGTGGAGCGAGGGTGGCTGGACGGGCCCGGATTATCGTGTCGCTTACGCGATCTCGGACTCGCCTTTTGGTCCTTTCGAGCGCGTCGGCACGATTTTGGAGCAGGATTCGACGGTGGCGACGGGTGCCGGGCATCATTCGATCTGGCGTGTTCCCGCGACGGAGGACTATTACATCATCTACCATCGCCGTCCTTTGGGAAAGACGGCCGCGGAGCATCGGGCCACCTGCATTGAGCGGATGACTTTTGACGAGCGGGGGCACATTAATCCGGTGCGGATGACTTTTGAGGGTGTAGAGGCGTGTCCGATCGCGGAATGACGCCGGGTGACTTTAACCCCTTAAAATCCACCTTCCGGATCCGGGGAATACGTTTTAACCCCTTAAAGTCCATTTCCCGGATCCGGGAAATGCGTTTTAACCCCTTAAAATCCATTTTCCGGATTCAGGAAATACGTTTTAACCCCTTAAAATCCGTTTTCCGGATCCGGGGAATACATTTTAACCCCTTAAATCCATTTTCCGGGTTTCTATTGGTTATGTTTCATCAAGCAAAAAAGAATTTTTATGTCGTTGACAGATGAATTGATCGCGTTCATTCGTGACCATCGTAATGATAATTTGGATCGTTTGTTGTTGTCTGCCTCCAAATATCCGGGGATAGACATGGGCTTTGTCGTGGACCAAATTATCGCCCGCGAGAAGATTCGTGAGAAATTGCCTTCGTGGGGCGCTATCGAGCGATTATATTTTCCATCAAGATTGGCGGCAGAGCAATGCTCCTCCGAACGGACAGCGGCCTATAAGCGACGGCTGGTCAAGGCGACTGATGTCGTCTGCGATTTGACGGGCGGCTTGGGCGTGGATAGCTATTTCCTCTCGCGGGAGGCGGCAAAGGTGATCTATATTGAGCGCTTTGAGTCGTATTGCGAGGCGGCCCGTTCCAATTTCCATGAGCTCGGGGCTGACAATATTGAGGTGTGGCCGGGAAATAGCGCGGAGCTGTTGTCGCGGTTGCCGAAAGTGGATTGCTTCTATATCGATCCTGCCCGGAGAGGAGAGGGGGACAAACGGCTTTTCGCCTTGGCCGATTGTGAGCCGGATTTGACCTCTCTCTTGCCCTCCTTATGGTCTTTGGCCCCGCGAGTGATCGCGAAGATATCGCCCATGGCGGATTTAAGGATGACACTGGCCCTCTTGCCCTCGACGGTGGAGATCCATGTCCTGTCGGTCCGGAATGAGTGCAAGGAGCTTCTTTTCGTGATGGAACGAGGGGCGGAATCAGCTCCCTTCGCTGGAGATCCGATGATTGAGTGCGTGGATTTCCGTCCGGATGGCTCGGCGTCTCATTTCGCTTATCGTTTGAGCGAGGAGAGTTCTGCCGCGGTTGTTTACGCTCCTTCTGTTGATACCTTCCTTTATGAGCCCAATGCCTCGATCCTGAAGGCGGGCGCTTTCAAGCGGGTTGCCGTCTGTTTTGGGTTGAATCCCTTGCAGGTGAATAGTCATCTGTATGCCGGTGAGCATTGCCAGGAGAATTTTCCGGGGCGAGTGTTCAGGGTTGATGAGGTTTTGCCTTTTAGCGGGAAATTGCTGAAGACCTTGAAACGGCAAATCCCTAAAGCGAATATCTCGACACGCAACTTCCCTTTGTCGGTGAATGAGCTGCGAAGCCGGACCGGAATCGTGGATGGCGGGGATATTTATCTGTTCGCGACAACCTTGTCGGATGGCGCCAAAGTCTTGATAAGGACCTCTAAAGTCTTACCATAATACTGTTTAATTTAATCCAGCATCTTCGGATTGAAGATCAGGTAGCCGATGTTCAAGCCGAAATTGAAATTGCTCTTGGGCGTGCTGTAACCGTTCGCATAAAGGCTAATGGACAGGAATGGCAACCTGAAGACAAGGGATGCCTCGCCCATATATTGGAATGAGCGCATGAATTGGCCATAATGCGCTATGCCGATTGCCGGATTATCGGCTGGGGTCTCTTTTTGGATCTCATACAGCGGCGCGAATCCATACATATCCAGGCGGAAATGCAGCAGCTTGCTGAACTTCAAGATGGGTGACAAGCCAAGTGCGACATATTGGTTGGCCCGGAAAGCTTCGTTAAAGACGATCTGGCTGTGTGGCGTTGGCGTGAAGGCCGGCGCCTGCAGGACAGAGGCGGTATAATTGCTCATCAGGTTCTTGCTGGAGATGACCAGCTCCGCCAGATAACCCAGATTGAATAAATTATTGATCTCTTGATATTGGTTCCATCTTCCTTTGATCTGCAACCAACTGTGTGTCTTGCCGTCTACCTTCTCCAAGGCGCTGGAGGTGGTCGATGGCTCATAATATTCCTTTCCTGTCGCATAGAAAGCGTTCATGAAGATTTGCTTACCTTTGATGGGATGGAGCTTCGCGTCGAGCGTATTCTGCTCGAGGCTCAGCGATCCGGCAAAGAGATTGTATTGGCTATGGTCGAAAGAGGCCTGCGGGAAGCTCAGGGATGCCGTTTGCAGATAGGAGTCTTTCAGCCGGCCATAGGCGAGCCCGATCTCAGCCTTGGCCTGGCCCAGGAACGGGAAACCCATCTTGAGCTTCATGTAAAGCTCTTGCTGGCGGATGATGGCCGGGACGACATCCTCGTAAAACAGCGATTGGCTCTCGGAATAGCGTTTCTCTGAGAAAACACCTTGCCAGCCAAGATAGGTCGGGACCTTCGTCTGAAGATAAAACCGTCCGTCGAGCATGACGCCGCTGAACGAGTTGCCCACTTGTGCGTTGGCGTTAAGATCCGCCGCGTAACGGCCCAGGTAACGATAGCCAAGGCCCAGGAAAAGCTGGTTGGCCTGATGGGATGAGACGTTGCCTCCGAAGCCGATATTGATCTCGTCTTTTATCTGCACGTCGAGATAGAGGTCGAAGCGGCGCGTCTTCCGGTTATAGATGGCGGTCGGCTTTATCTCCTTGATTTTCGAGTAAGCCAGCATCTTGAAATAGGCCCGCTTGAAGTCGTCCATCGTGAACTCGTTGTTGATGTCACGATGCAGTTGCGACTCGATGTATTTCTTTTGTGCCTCGGATACGCCCTGGATATGGATATCGTGGAATATCAGCTCCGGAAGGCTCTCCTTGTAGGCTTTCCGGCGGGCATTCAGCTCTTCCAGGGGCATTTCGCGGGGAACACGTTTCTTGATGGAGTCGATCATGGCGATGGTCTTGTCATAACCGATCTTCATAAGCTCACGGGCCCTTTGGAAATCAAGGAGCGAGACATCCGGGAAATCGAATTGGACCATCATGCCATCCGCCTCGTCGACATGGTAGTCCGTCTGCTGCATAATCATGGTCTCCAACTGGTTGTAGGGGTTTGACGAGGGCTTGTTCTTGCCGGTCGAGAGGGCGGAGCCGAAGATGAAGTCGGGATGGAAAGCATCCTTCATCGGCTTGACGGGGAAATTGTCATAAATGCCGCCATCGAAGATCGGAACGCTGTCTCGCCAGATCGGCTGGAAAAAGAAGGGGAAGGTCATTGAGGCCCGGACCGCCTCTCCCAAGTCTCCATGCTTGAAAATGATCGCTTTCCGCTTGTAGATGTCGGAGGCGACACAGCGGAAAGGGACGAAGAGGTTGTCAAAGTTCCAGCCGGCCTTGGCCGTTGCGGGCGCGAACAGGCTCATGAACGCCTGGTTCATCTGGATCGGGTTGATAAGGCTGGTTGGCAGGAAATTGGTCCGGATTTGTATAGAGTCGGAGATGTCGATCGAGAAATGGGTGAATTCGGGCGTGGGATAGGGCTCCTTGAAGAAGTAACTGTATTTCTCCTCGACCGTTCCTGTCTGCCAATAACCGAATTCCTCAGAGAGAATCAGCTCGAGCATCTCCTCTGGCGTGTATCCCATCGCGTAAAGGCTGCCGATAATGGCACCGATCGAGGTGCCGGTCACGTAGTCGATCGGGATATTATTCTCCTCAAGAGCCTTTATCACACCAATATGGGCGGCTCCTTTGGCGCCGCCTCCGCTTAAGACCAAACCCACTTTCTGGGCATTCGCCTGGTTGCCCAACAGGAGGAATAGGGCTGTCAAGATGTGATAAAGGTATCTGCGCATAGGATTTAGCTCAGTTTACGGGATAACTTCTCGAGGAAATAGACGATCGCAAAGCCCACAACCATCAGGCCGATCGCCTCGCCGATCAGCTGGTCGGGCAGGATATTGGCCTCGACGAGCGGCTTGATCTCGCCATGGCTGTCCGTATAGGTCTCAACGACCTCTTTCCAGGGCCAGACCTTATTGAGGGAGCCAACCATAAAACCCGCCAGGAGGGCGATCGTCGTGTCGCGGAAACGGCTTAAGGCATACGAGAGAACACGCGAGAATGTCGTGATGCCGATGGCGGCGCCTGCTGCGAATACGCCGAGTACCACGATATTCAATGTCTTGACGGCTTCCATGACGTAGAAATATTTTCCTAATAGCACGAGGATGAAACTACCGGAGATGCCGGGCAGGATCATGGCGCAGATGGCGATGGCGCCCGAAAGCATCACGAACCACCAGTCGTTGGGGGTTTCTGCGGGCGTGGCGACGGTGATCCACCAGGCCGCGGCGGCCCCTGCGACGAACGCGAGGAGGCTCCGCCAGTCCCAGCGTCCGATTTGCCGGGCGACGAGCAGCGCCGAGGCGATGATCAACCCGAAGAAGAACGACCAGATGGCGATGGGATGGTAGGTCAGCAGATAGGTCATCAGGCGAGCCAGCGAAAAGATCGCAATGGCGATGCCCAGCAGCACGGGCAGCAGGAAACTTCCGTTGATATGACGCCAGAACTCGCCGAGGCGGAGTTTCAGCAGCAGCTTGAGCGCCGTGGCGTTGACGCTGCGGATCGAGTCGAGCAGTTCTTCGTAGATACCCGAAATGAACGCGATCGTACCGCCCGAGACGCC
>USAD01000194.1 GCA_900552415.1 uncultured Parabacteroides sp. | reverse complement strand
TGGACAACGAGCTGAATCTCCTGTTCCAAGCGGACAAATTGCTGGACCTGCTGAGTAAACTCTCCACATGGTCGAATAACACGACCTTGAAAGCGGCCAACAGCCTGCTGGAACAATATGATGGCATACGACTGGGATTCGCTTTCAAACGATAAGATAACAACAGGATCTGATGAGACTGCTCCCATTCATTTCCCGCCGTTATCTGGCAGTTATCGCCGTGGCGTTGGCTTTAATCATGTCTGTTCTCGACGGCACGATTGTCAATGTCGCCTTGCCAACCCTCTCTCGTGAGTTTGGGATATCTCCCTCATCCACCATCTGGGTCGTGAACGCTTACCAGCTAACCGTCACGATGCTGCTGCTTTCGTTCTCGGCATTGGGAGATATTTACGGCTATCGGCGGATCTTCCTGTTTGGGACGGGACTTTTCACCGCAACTTCATTGCTTTGCGCGCTCTCGGGCTCTTTCCCAATGCTGGTTATCGCCCGGATCGCACAAGGCATCGGTGCCGCCGCGATCATGGGTGTGACAACCGCCTTGATGCGCATTATCTTTCCTCCAGAACATATTGGCCGAGGCATGAGCATTAACGCGATGGTTGTTGCCGTGTCAATTGCCGCAGGTCCATCAATAGCCGGACTGATCCTCTCGTTCGCCTCATGGCACTGGCTGTTCGCGATCAATCTGCCATTAGGCGTTTGCGCGATCACGGCAGGTTACCTGCTTCTTCCAGAAAATCCCTCACGCCAAACGCCCATCCGACGGAAATTCGATAAGCTGGGTGGCGTCTGTAGCGCCCTGACCTTTGGATTACTCATCTACAGCCTCGAGGGCATCGCCCATGATGAGAACCGATGGCTGGTTCTTATCCAATTGCTTCTGCTCTTAGCGATCGGGACATTTTTCATCCGACGGGAAAGACACGAAGAGACACCTATCCTACCTCTCGACCTGTTGCGTATTCCCATTTTCGCGCTCTCCGTTATCGCGTCGATCGCCTCCTTCACCGCCCAAATGCTGGCGATGATCGCCCTTCCCTTTTTCCTGCAGAACATAGCGGGACGCTCGGAGGTGGAGACAGGTTTACTAATGACCCCTTGGCCCGTGGCAACCGTCTTGACAGCGCCTATCGCCGGACGGTTGGTAGAGCGTTTTCATCCTGGCATATTGGGCGGAATTGGTATGGCACTTTATTCACTGGGATTACTCCTGCTCGTTTTCCTGCCATCAGAACCGACCAATTGTGAATTGGCTTGGCGGCTGGCGATCTGCGGTATCGGATTCGGCCTGTTCCAAACCCCGAACAACAGTACGATGATGTCGGCCGCCCCAGCCTACCGAAGCGGTGGAGCGAATGGAATGCAAGGTACGGCAAGGCTGCTCGGTCAAACAACGGGAACAACCTTGGTAGCCTTGATCTTCCGCCTCATTCACGGGACAAATCCCCTACCCACTTGCCTGACCTTAGCGATCGGATTCGCCGTCGTCGCGGGTATTACAAGCGTTTGCCGCCTCTCACAACCGACACCGATCCGCAAACGGCATTAATGAGAAGCCCGACTCGCCAGGCGCTCTATCCGGCGATTGGCCTCAACCAACCGTTCCGGATGGATCTTACCCGCCTTCACGGCATCGACGATAATACGGATAATCCGGTCTGGCCTATCGGGCACGAAGCCGGTATTGATATTATTCCCGAAAATCATCATGTCTACTCCGGCATTGATCGCCAACACGACCGCCTCCTCTATGGAGTAACGCTCAATAATGGCATTCATATACATATCGTCAGTGATTACCACTCCGTCAAAACCTAATTCTCCTCGCAACAGGTCCTGAATAGTCACCCTCGAGAGTGTAGCCGGATACTCGGGATCGATCCGCTCATTAAAGATATGCGCCATCATGACCATATCTGCCCGCCCAGACCGGATCAACTCACGGAATGGGGCCAATTCCTCAGGTTTCCAACGCTTTGTTACATCCGTAAAGCCATAATGCGAATCATCAACGGCGTTGCCATGTCCCGGAAAATGCTTCAGGGCGGTCAAAACTCCTTGGGCATGATGCGCGTCAACGAACCAAGCCGCATTGCGGGTCACCACGGCCGTATCCTCCGAGAAACAACGCCCTCGGGCACCCAAAGCCGGACTGTCGGGATTCTTGATGTCCACTACCGGAGCGAAATTAAGATTGATTCCCACACGAGCCAGCTCTTTCGCCGTCAGGCCACCATAAAACAGGGTCGTATCCTGGTTATCGAGCTTACCCAAATATTCAGCGCTGACAGTTGGCGGAAAACCATAATCCGTCTTCAGGCGATTGACCTGACCGCCTTCCTGATCGACAGCAATCAATAAATCGTAATCCGCACGCTGCCGCAAGTTGTCTGTCAAACGACGCACCTGCTCGGGCGACTGGATATTGCGTGAACCCTTCTTGGCCGTACCGGTCAAGTCGATATCAAACAAGACAATACCACCCACACGCAAATCCCGGACATAACGGGCCGCATCACTCTCATCATCGAGTGTCGCCCCCTTAAAGCCCACCATCAGCATCCTTGCCGCATAATGACGGATCGAATCCTCACTCCATGCCATCTCTTCCAAAACCTTATCCTGGCCGTTAGCCGGCAAAGCATGACCGATCGTCAGGCAAGCCGCCAGGCCGATTATACCTTTACAAAATCCCATAATCTTTCCCCTTTGAATCATTTCCCGCAAATGTAAATATTTTACCGATAAGCGACCGATCGTGCTTACCTGATAAAAAACAGGTTTCTTTTTTTCGTACCTTCGCGCCCATTATCTAATATATAATATAAGGTTATCATCACGTGAACAGGTATTTCATCTATTTAAGCTATAACGGTAAACAATATAACGGCTGGCAAACACAGCCAAACGGGGTTACGGTCCAGCAAACCATCGAGGAGGCGCTGGCCACCCTTTTACGCGAGCCCGTTCCCATTGTTGGCGCTGGCCGGACCGACGCGGGTGTCCACGCACGGTTGATGGTCGCTCACTTCGATCGAGAGGAACCGATCACCGACCTGAAGTTCCTGGCTGAAAAGCTGAACCGTGTATTGCCCAAGGATATCGCCATCCATCGGATTGTCGGTGTGACGCCCGAGGCACATGCCCGTTTCGACGCGACCTCACGCACCTACAAGTATTACCTGGCTACTCGTAAGGACCCGTTTCTCTACGACTTGGCCTATCGATACCCCGGACACCTCGATTTCGAGGCGATGAACGCCGCCTGTCCCATCCTGTTCGAATATCGTGACTTCACCAGCTTCAGCAAGCTGCATACCGACGTGAAGACCAACAACTGCCGTATCCAACAGGCCCGTTGGGAAAAAGAGGGCGATATGTGGGTCTTTACGATCACGGCCGACCGCTTCCTGCGTAATATGGTGCGGGCTATTGTCGGGACACTGCTGGAGATCGGACGAGGACGAATGACTGCTGATGGCCTGCGTCGGGTCATCGAGGCCAAAGATCGTTGCAAGGCAGGTGTCTCCGTGCCGGGCCATGCGCTTTATCTGGTGGATATCACCTATCCCGACCAACTTTTCCTGGATCATCAACAACAAACAATAGACTAAAATGTGGTTAGCGTTAGCGTTCCTTTCCGCGTTCCTGCTGGGCTGTTACGAGGTTAACAAGAAGATGTCGCTCAACGGGAACGCCGTTATTCCGGTGCTGTTTCTCAACACCCTCATCAGTAGCTTGATCTTTCTGCCGTTCATCCTGCTTTCTTATACGACCAACTGGCTGGACGGTACAATGTTTTACGTTCCAAAGGCCTCATTCGAGACCCACATGGCCGTATTGCTCAAGGCCGTGATCGTTCTTACCTCATGGATCTCCGGTTATTTCGCCCTAAAGCACTTGCCGCTGACCATCACGGGACCAATCAAGGCTACACAACCGGTGCTGACCCTCGTCGGCGCCTTGCTGATCTTCGGCGAGCGACTGAACCTCTACCAATGGATCGGCGTGCTCTTCGCTATCGCCTCCTTCTACCTGCTCTCCTCATCAGGCAAGAAAGAA
Organism: uncultured Parabacteroides sp.; assembly: GCA_900552415.1. GTDB lineage: Bacteria > Bacteroidota > Bacteroidia > Bacteroidales > Tannerellaceae > Parabacteroides > Parabacteroides intestinipullorum. The sequence continues at coordinate 1,502 of USAD01000194.1, read as the reverse complement.
GGAATCAACTTCGCGCACAACAAATGGATCTTCCTGACCGTCATATCCATCCTGACCGGAGCGGCGAGCGGCCTCTACGACAAGCACCTGATGCGAGGGCTCGACGTGATGACTGTCCAGGTCTGGTTCAACATCTACCAATGCGCCATCATGGCGGCTATCCTGTTGTTCCTCTGGTATCCGACCCGCAAACGGACGACACCGTTCGAATGGCGGTGGAACATCATTTTCATTTCCGTCTTCCTCTGCGTGGCCGACTGGGTCTATTTTTATGCCCTTACCTTCCCCGACTCGATGATCTCGATCGTCTCGATGGTACGGCGAAGCAATGTATTGGTAACCTTTGTGGCCGGAGCCCTCTTCTTCCATGAAAAAAACTTAAAGAACAAGGCGATCGACCTGATCTTGGTGTTGATTGGTATGATTTTCCTATTTTTGGGATCCAAATAAACGAGTATTATGAATTTATCAAGAAAGATAATGGGTGCCGCGGCGGCCTTGCTGCTGGCAATCGGCGCGAACGGGCAACAGATGGAGACGGTCTTCACCTCGATGCCCGATACTTATATCCCGCAGCTGGAGAACGCCTGGCGGAAAGACCTGGTCGATCTCTATAAGTCGGGCAAGGAGGCAAAACTGAAGAACATAATGAACGGCACCTCTACGCTGTTGAAGCTGACAGACAATTACCTGCTGCTCCAGCCCTCATCACGCAGCAGGGTCGAGATGAAATTATTGCCCCTGATCAACAATACCTTCGTCGTCTGCATGGTCACGACCGTCGAGGGACCGGTCGCCGACAGCCGGATCGCCTTCTACACGACCGACTGGCAACCGCTGGAGAACTCCGACCTGATCGCTTTCGCTACGGGTGAATGGTACCTGAAGAAAGAGGCTGATGCCGGACAGCTTGAGGAGGCACGCTCACTGCTTGACATGGACCTGATCCGCTACGACCTGAATCCCGACAGCCTGACATTAAAGGCCACCTATACGACACCGGAATACCTTGACAAGGAGAGCCGTGAGAAGGTCGCCCCTTGCCTGGCAAACCCATTGGTTTACGAATGGCGTCGCTCACATTTCGAGGCGACCACCCAGAAATAACCATTAAACTTTAGGAGGAATAAACGGATGGCACGCAAAAAAGATATTGAGGACATCTCTTTCGAGGAGGTGCACGAGATCCAGAAATATGGTACTTACTACTCGGAAGAATCTTTCTGGAAGAAGATCGCCAAAGTGGCCAAGAAGATGGGGGCCACGGTGATACGACCGGCATTGACACTCTATTTCGTCTTGCGCGACGAGAAGGTGCCCGCCAAGCACAAGGCCTATATCATTGGCGCCTTGGGTTATTTCATCATGCCCATCGACCTCATACCTGAGGCCTTCCTGTCGGTCGTGGGCTTCACGGACGATCTGGCCGTGCTCGCGCTCGTCACCAAGCTGGTGCAAGACAGTATCACACCCGAAGTCCGGAAAAAGGTGGACCAAACGAT
>USAD01000193.1 GCA_900552415.1 uncultured Parabacteroides sp. | reverse complement strand
ATTATTCATTTTTGCCAAAAAGGATACAAATACCGTGCCAAATGATTTAATTGTCTGATATGCTGAATATTGTAAAATTATCCTTATTAATGAAGTGTCAAAATATTTGACAGTGGTGTCCAATTTTTTGACACTTATTTCTTGTATATTCGCGTTATTATGATAGGAACGATAGTAAATACGGCCTGCATTGTAGCGGGTAGTGTGATAGGCAGTGTCGCCCGGCGGGCGATCAAGGAGAAATACCAGATGGCGTTGTATAACGCGATGGGACTGGCTGCGTTTGTGTTGGGCATTAACGCTGTGGTGAATAATTTGCCGAAGAGCGACTATCCGGTGCTTTTCATTGTTAGTCTGGCATTGGGTAGCCTGTTGGGGACGATCCTTAATCTCGAGGGTGGTTTCCGGGGATTGATGGGTCGTTTCTCGAAATCGGATCTGGCGGAGGGACTCTCGACCGGTATTCTCCTCTTTTGTGTCGGGACACTATCGATGGTGGGTCCGGTGATGAGTGCCCTTTATGGCGACAATACCTACCTCTTCGCCAATGCGACGCTCGACCTGGTTACCTCGGCTGTCCTGGCCAGTACGTATGGGATCGGGATGGTACTGGCGGCACCGGTACTCTTCTGTTCGCAAGGGTTGATCTATCTGGTGACGAGCCTGGCGGGTGATGTCATTCCCGATGCGCTCATGCGTGAGATCTCGATCGTCGGCGGTGTCCTGATCGCCAGTTCGGGGTTGGGTATCCTGAAGATCAAGGATTGCCGTACGCTCAATATGTTACCGGCTCTGTTGATGCCGGTACTCTTTTTTCTGATTAAGCATTTCCTTAAATAAAAACATATTACATTATGTCTGTCTATATCGGAGTTGACCTTGGCGGTACCAATATGCGTGCCGGACGTGTGGAGAATGATTGCCTGGTGGCCCAGGCGAGTGAAAGAACCCCTAAATCGCCTAAAGATACGGCGGAGACGATCGACCTGTTGGAGCGGGTGATCCGATCGGTCTGGACGCCGGAGGTGTCCGCGATTGGTATTGGTGTGCCTGGTTTGGTGGATCGTCAGAATGGGGTTGTCTATAACCTGGTGAATATCCCGCATTGGGATGTTGTGCCTTTACGTGAGATCCTGGAGGCTCGTTTCGGTGTTCGTGTCGTGATCGACAACGATGCCAACTGTTTCGCCCTGGGTGAGCGAGTCTTTGGCGTAGGCAGACAGTATGAGAATTTTGTGGGCCTGACGCTTGGCACCGGCCTGGGTGGTGGCATTATCCAGCAGGGTCGTTTATTGGCCGACTCGAACTGTGGCTCTGGCGAGTTTGGTATGATGCCCTATCGAGACAATATCCTGGAGTATTATTGTAGTGGCTCCTATTTCATGAACATTTGGGGCGTTGATGGAAAAACGATGTATGAGCGGGCGCTGAAAGGCGATGCCGAGGCGTTGGAGGCCTATCGTCAGTTGGGTGAGCACATTGCCGCGGCGGTCAAGATCGTGATGCTGGCGGTCGACCCGGAGATGATCGTGTTCGGTGGCTCAGTAGCTGCGGCGCATGCCCTGTTCGAGAAGAGCCTCTGGGAGAACCTGCGTGACTTTGCCTATCCCAACTCCGTGAAGCGTCTCCGGATCTTCTTCTCGGAAATGGAGAATCCGGCGATTCTGGGTGCGGCCTCGCTTTGCTATTGATTTCATGTTAAATAATAACCTTAATAGATCAAGTTATGAGAAAGCTATTTAGACAATTGGCCCTGGCGATGATTATTTGCATGGGGCTGGCGACATTCGCCTGGGCGGGAAAGCCCATCAAGACCCTGTTGATCACGGGTCAGAATAATCATAATTGGCCGGTGAGCCATGTCGTGTTGGAAAAGATCCTGGAAAATTCCGGTCTTTTTGAGGTGGATCTGGCTGTTTCCCCCGCAAAAGAGGAGGATATGTCCGGTTTTGTGCTCGATTTTGAGCTCTACCAGCTGGTGGTGCTTGATTATAATGGCGACGCCTGGCCGAAGGAGACCCGCAATCGTTTCCTGGCCTATGCTGAGCAGGGCGGTGGCATCGTGGTCTATCATGCGGCGGACAACGCTTTTGCCGATTGGCCCGAGTATAACCGCATTTGTGCCTTAGGAGGCTGGGAGAACCGCGACGAGAAGGCCGGTCCTTATGTCTATTGGCAGGGTGGTGCCCTCGTGCGTGACGATTCGCCGGGTGTGGGTGGCTCACATGGCAAGCAACACCAATATGTCTTGAATGGCCGAAAGATGGATCATCCGGTGACGGCCGGTTTGCCTGAGCATTGGTTGCATGGGCAAGATGAACTTTACGATCGGATGCGTGGCCCGGGTAATATCAAGGATCTGCTTTATACAGCCTATTCGGAAAAATCAACTGGAGGTTCAGGTCGAGAGGAGCCATTAATCTTTACCGTTGATTACGGTAAGGCCCGTATCTTCCACACGATGTTGGGACATGCTGGTGAGACGGTCGAGAATAGTCCGGCGATGCAGTGTGTCGGTTTCCAAGTGACTTTGTTGCGTGGTGCGGAGTGGGCTGCGACCGGTCAGGTGACACAGTCCGTCCCCAGCGATTTCCCGACAGAGCATCAATCAACCGCCCGTAAGGATTACCGGTAGAAAATTCCCTTCCACTGCAGTGTATTCCGAAATCCACTGCAGTGGAATCCAAATTACACTACAGTGCGCAGTTTAGGGAGGCTTATTCGGAAGTCAGCCTCTTATCGATAACGATCGACAGATACCCGTCCTTGATTTGGAAATGCTCGTCGTCATGCTCAGCGAGGAAACGGATGGCCGTGAGCGACCGTTCCGTTTTGAAGGGCATCGTCTCGACCAGGTCGGCCAGGAAATAGGGGCCTTCCTGCGTCTCGGGCAGAGCCATCAGATAGTCGCGGATACGGTTGAACTCATAGTGGCTCAATCCTGAGTCGCCCTTTTGCAGGCAGACATCGCAACTGCCACAATCCTTCGCCCCCTTCTCTCCGAAATAGGCCAGCAGCAGGCGGCTCCGGCAGGTATCGTCGCTCTCCGTATATTCCAGTACCTTCAGTAGTCTTTTCTCGCTCCGTTCACGCCGTTCCTCATAGGCTGATTTGGGGATAACGAGGTAACGTTGTTCCTCTCGCGGTTGGCGATAGAAGATCATCGGGGTCTTCTTACGGGGAATATAATTGATGATCCGGTATTTGGAAAGGCGGATCAGGCTCTCGTATACTTCGTGGGGTGTGACACCGCAGCGTTTGGCGATCTGTTCCTCGTCCAGATAAACGTAGTCGGCAAACAAGCCCGTGTAAGATCGCAGTACAACCTGTACGACATGGTCGTTGAGGTTGTCTTGTCGCAGGTATTGGTACAATTCCTCACGTGTGGCGATGAACATCAATCGTGAGGCATTGTCAGTCTCCTCCGTATATTCGATGTAGCCCGCCAGCTCCAGAATCTTCAGGGCATGATGTGTAGGCAGGAGTGGAAACTTATAGGCAGCGCAAAATTCCGCCAGGTTGAAATCGTGTCCCGTGTCGAGCCCGAAACCGACGGCGATCTGGTAGAAATTGCCCAGTGCCTCATAAACCCGGTAGATAAATTCCCGCTCCGGAAATTCATCACTCAGCCGTTTCTTCAGTTTGCCACTGTCTGCTTTCGAGTAGAGGACCACGGCGTAGGCTTTTTGCCCGTCTCGTCCCGCACGTCCAGCCTCCTGGTAATATTCCTCCAGTGAGCCGGGCATATCCATATGAACGACCAGGCGTACGTCCGGCTTGTCGATACCCATACCGAAGGCGTTGGTCGAAACGATGACCCGGCATTGGTCGTTCTTCCAGCGCTCCTGCCGCTCATTCTTCTCGTCGTTCTTCAGTCCGGCATGGAAAAAATCGGCCTCAATGCCCTCCTCCCGGAGCAGGGTAGCGATTTCTTTCGTGCGCTTGCGGTTACGGACATAGACAATCGCCGTGCCCGGAACCCGGTTCAGGATATGGATGAGTGTCTTGTGTTTGTCTTCTGTTCGCCGGATGATGTAGGCCAGGTTCTCACGGGCGAAACTTTTCTGGTAAACCCTGGGCCGTTTGAAACGCAGTTTCTCCTGGATATCGGCGACAACCTCGGGCGTAGCGGTAGCGGTCAGGGCGAGCACCGGTACGTTGGGTAACGTGTCGCGAATCTCGTCAACACGAAGATAGGAGGGACGGAAGTCGTAACCCCATTGCGAGATACAGTGACTCTCGTCGACCACGAGCAGGTTTACGTTCATCGCCTTGATCTTGGTAAGGAAGATCTCCGTACTCAATCGTTCGGGCGATACATAGAGGAACTTGTAATCACCAAAGATACAATTCTCCAGTTGGGTGATGATCTCCTGCCTCGTCAGGCCGGAATAGATGTAGGTTGCCTTGATCCCGACCCTTCTCAGGTTCTCCACCTGGTCTTTCATAAGGGCGATCAAGGGCGTGATGACAATACAGATGCCCTCCTTCGCCAGGGCGGGTACCTGGAAAGTAATCGACTTGCCACCACCTGTCGGCATGAGGCCCAGCGTGTCGTTCCCCTCATAAACCGAGCGGATGATCTCCTCTTGTAGTGGCCGGAATGCCGTATAGCCCCAATATTCCTTTAGTATCTTGTGGAAGATGTCCACCTGTTCGTCCATCACGGATGCTCCTGTTTGATGTCTTTCACCATCAGTTGGATCGATGAGTTGCCATTATAGGTATTTTCCTCGACCGTATAGCAGATGCTGAACGGTTTCATCTCCTTGATGTGCGCGCTGTGCTTACGCATACCGAAGGCGATGCCATGCACCGGGTTGCAGGAATTACCATCGATGATCTCGAGCTTCAGGTGCTCCAGATCCTTGCCGACCAGTTTACTGGTACCATAGTCCTTGACTCCGCGCGTACAGAATATCGGTTTCTGGTTCTCCGGCCCGAAGGGACTCATCTTCTTGAGATCGGCCATGAACTTCGGGGTGATGTCCTTGAAATCGAGCATTGAGTCGATCTCCACTTGCGGGATCATCTGTTCCGGGATAATCTCCTCGCTCGCGATCTTCTGGAACCGCTCCTTGAACGCCTCCAGGTTCTCCTCTTTGAGCGACAATCCTGCGGCATAGGTGTGTCCACCGAAGTTTTCCAACAGGTCGCGGCAACCCTCAATGGCCTTGTAGATATCGAATCCGGTGACCGAGCGTGCCGATCCGGTGATCAGCTCTGACGATTTGGTCAGGACGACCGCCGGGCGGTAATATTTCTCCGTCAGGCGTGAGGCGACGATGCCGATCACGCCTTTATGCCAATTGGGGTTATAGACAATGATCGCTTTCTGGTCGTCAATGTTAGAGAAGCCATTGATGATGGCGTTCGCCTCGTCTGTGATCTTCTTGTCGAGCTCCCGGCGCTCCTCGTTATATTGGTTGATGCTTTCGCTCTTCTCCTTAGCGATCTCGACGCTCTTGGCCAGTAACAGCTCTACGGCCTCTTTGCCGTTCATCATACGTCCTGAAGCGTTGATGCGCGGTCCGATCTTAAAAACGATATCGCTGATCGTAATGTCTTTGGTCGACAATCCGC
>USAD01000192.1 GCA_900552415.1 uncultured Parabacteroides sp. | reverse complement strand
CTATACGGACATCATGTACAGCAAGTTGCACATGCATGAGTCCCGCAAGTTGCGGATATCCCAATTGTTGCCCAACGTCGATTTGGCGACGATCTTTTTCTTCCTGGGCATCTTGATGTCGGTCGGCGCCTTGGAGACCTCCGGTCATTTGGCGTTAGTGTCCGGTTTCCTCGACACGTCGGTTCATCAGCCCTACCTGATCAGTTTCGTGATCGGCCTGTTGTCGTCGTGCGTGGATAACGTGGCTTTGGTGGCCGCGACAATGGGTATGTACCCGATCGTAGAGTCTGTGCCGGGCCTGAGCGAGTATGCCCAGTACTTCGTGTCGGATGGCGGTTTCTGGACGTTCCTGGCCTACTGCGCGGTGACGGGTGGCAGCGTGCTGATCATCGGATCCGCGACAGGCGTCACCGTCATGGGGCTCGAGAAGATCGATTTCATGTATTATACGAAGCGTTTCAGCCTGCTGGCCTTGATCGGCTATTTCTGTGGCGCTGGCGTATATATGTTATTGTTCGCGTGATATTTTGTGAAATGTTTATAAGTCAGGAGGGATCTCAAATGAAAAAGTTGAAGGTTTTGTTTTCCGTGTTGGCCTTGACGGTGGCATCGACCATCCCGGGCGAGGCGTGTACGGATTTTATTGTCGGCAAGAAGGCATCGGCGGATGGCTCGGTCATCATCAGTTATGCGGCCGATTCCTATAATTTGTACGGCGAGTTGTATCATTGGCCCGCGGCCACATGGCCCAAGGGCGCGATGCTCGATATCAAGGAGTGGGATACGGGCAAGCCGTTAGGGCGGATACCCCAGGTGGAAAGGACCTACTCGGTGGTGGGCAACATGAACGAGCATCAGCTGGCGATAACGGAAAGCACGTTCGGGGGCAGGCGCGAGCTGGTGGATACGACAGGAATCATGGACTACGGCAGCTTGATCTATGTCACGTTGCAGCGGGCGAAGACGGCCCGCGAGGCGATCGAGGTCATGACGGGCCTGGTGAAGGAATATGGTTATTACAGCAGTGGCGAGTCTTTCTCGATCGCCGACAAGAATGAGGTCTGGGTGATGGAGATGATTGGAAAAGGTACCGGTAACAAGGGCGCGGTTTGGGTCGCTATCCGTATTCCGGATGATTGCATCTCCGGCCATGCGAATCAGGCTCGCATCCAGCAGATCCCGTTCAATGACAAGGAGAATTGCATCTACTCACCGGACGTGGTCTCTTTTGCCCGCGAGAAAGGTTATTTTTCCGGGAAGGATGAGGATTTCAGTTTCGCCAAAGCCTATTGCCCTTATGATTTCGGAGGCTTGAGGGCTTGCGACGCGCGGGTCTGGTCGTTTTTCCGTAAGTTTGATCCCACCATGGATCGTTATACCGACTTTATCAAGGGTGATCCGACAAAAGAGCCGATGCCGCTTTATATCTAACCGGACAGTAAGGTCTCCGTCCGCGACGTGCAGGCTTGTATGCGTGATCATTATGAGGGAACGGATCTGGATATGACAAAGGATCCGGGAGCCGGACCGTTCAAGGCCCCGTATCGCTGGCGCCCGTTGAGCTATGAGGTCGATGGAGAGAAATATACGAACGAGCGCCCAGTCTCGACGCAGCAGACCGGCTTTGTCCTGGTGGCTCAACTGCGCGATTGGATCGTGGATCCGGTTGGTGGTATTTTGTGGTTTGGCGTGGATGACGCGAATATGACCGTATTTAATCCGATCTATTGTGGCGTAACGGCGACACCTGAGTGCTATCGTGTCGGGAATGGAAGCTTGATGGAGTTCTCTTGGTCGTCCGCTTTCTGGATGCATAACTGGGTTGCCAATATGGCTTATCATAAATATGAGTATATGATTGAGGATATCCGCCCGGTTCAGCGTGAGTTGGAAGATCATTATGAGGAGATGTTGCCGGCTATCGACAAGGCCGCTTTGGACTTGTACGCGAAAGATCCGGAAGAGGCAGTCCGTTTCTTGACTTGGTACAGCTCGACAACAGCCGACGCCGCGACCGCTCGTTGGAAGAGATTGGGCGAGTATCTTTTGGTGAAATATATTGATGGAAACATCAAGCGTGAGGAGAATGGCCATTTTAAGGATAATGGCTATGGCTTGTCCGCAAGTCCGATATCACCGGGATATGGTGAACAATTTTATCGGATGATTGTTAAAGAAGTAGGGGATCGCCTCAAAGTGAAATAAAGGTTATGTTGTATATTTAAATTTGAAATCACATGAAAAGACTTTGTTTGTTGTTGGTGTTGGTTTTGATGGGTGTAAGCGCTTATGCCCAGACAACACAGGGAAAATCCTCAGTTGGATTTAACGTCGGCTATGGATTTGATTCAAAGAATGCTACATTGGGAGTGGATTATCGTTATTGCATTACCGATGAGGTGCGTTTGGCACCCTCTTTGACCTATTATGTCAAGAACGATTATCACAGTACCTGGGCTATCGACTTGAATGCGCATTATGTGTTTAAGTTGAGCGATGCGTTTGGTTTTTACCCATTAGCGGGTTTGAGCCTCTCATTCTGGAATTGGGATGTTAAGCATGAGTTGTCGCATAACGAGACTCGTTTTGGCGCGAACATCGGTTTGGGTGGCGAGGTTTACGCGAGTGACGCCCTGTCTGTTGGCCTTGAAGTGAAGTATAATATCATCAAGGATTTCGACCAGGCTATGTTTGCCGTACGTGTTGGTTATAGCTTCTGATCGAGAGAAGAGAAAAAATTGATTTAATATTGGGAAGCCAATGGCGGGAGATTATCGGTTGTCTCGCTGTTGGCTTTCTTTTTGCCCTCTTCGCAGATGGTAAAAAAGATAACGGAGCGATCCTGGTCAATTTGGGCTGAGGTATGGTTCTGCGGAAACAGGCGGTTGGCCCATAAAAGGAGCGAGTCGTTGGCGATGGTGTAAATAGTAGAATCCGATAGGCCAACTAATGGTAAGGCTATCGTACAACAAGGCGGATCTTGATTGATTAGTAATTCCGCGGAGAGCCACGTTGGCGATTGCCCGGCGGGTAATTGAAGGCTTTGAGGTTGGAATATCCAGAAATAGGGTGATTTCTGGTTATCCATAATTGATTTTAATGCTTGGGTATCCCAGTTGGCCGGACTGGTTTTGCTGATTTGGCGACTAAGTGCCCGTATCAGCATTTTCTTGTTGTAACTGGCCACAAACAGGCCACCTTGTTGGTAACAGCCCATGAATCGTCCCTCCGTGTCCGGGAAATAATAAAGCGTGAAGTTATTGAGATTCTCTTTCTCGGGAAGATACCCGAATAATCCTATTTTTTGAAGCTTGTCTATCAGGTTTGTGCCGGTACGTACGCACAGCAGGCTTCCTCCCTGATGAAAGGAGAGTTGGGCATACTCCAATTCGTTTTGCAGACGAAGGATCTCTGTCCATTTTTGGGGAATATTATTGTTGAATATTTTCTGTATGCCACTATCGTTCCATGAGAATTTCTGGTTTTTTATCGGTTTTGTTAAGGTCAGTATTGATTTAGGCTCAGACGGCAGGATCGTGAGCAGGTCAATGCGAGCGCTTTTCTTGGCTATTCCTAAGTTTTTGTAGAAATAGAAGGTCAAGGCGATCGTAATGGCCAGCAGAAGACCGATAGTAATATCTCGAGGTCGGATTCTCATGTCTTTTTCTGGAAATAGGCACACCAAGCGGTCAATCCACAACTTTCGCATTTGGGCTTCTTGGCCACGCAAACGTAGCGCCCATGCAGGATCAGCCAATGATGTGCTTTGGGAATAAGTTCTTCCGGGATATGCTTGACAAGTTCCTTTTCTGTTTCCAGAGGGGTTTTACTGTTAACCGTCAATCCTATCCGGTTGGATACCCTGAAAACGTGCGTATCTACAGCCATGGCTGGGAGATCGAAAACGACAGAGGCGATGACATTGGCTGTTTTTCTCCCTACTCCAGGCAGTCGCATCAGTTCCTTGATATCGGAAGGAACGACGCCCTGGAATTCATTGACGAGTGTTTGCGCCATACCAACAAGGTGTTTGGCCTTATTGTTAGGATAGGAGATACTCTTGATGTAGGAGAAGACGGCATCCGGATTGGATGCGGCCATTGCCTCAGGTGTCGGATAGGCCTCAAAAAGGGCAGGAGTAACCATATTGACTCGCTTGTCCGTACATTGGGCCGAAAGGATAACCGCTACCAGCAATTGGTAGGGATTGGCATAATGGAGTTCTGTTTCCGCGATAGGCTTGTTCTCAAGAAACCATTGGATCACGTTTTTGTATCTTTCCTCTTTCCTCATGCTAAAAAATATTGTTATCCATATAACAAAGATAGCCAAAATTTGTTATAATAATAGATGGATATGTGTTATTAAATGATTATATATTATGAGGAGACCGGTTATTTTTACTTTGTGGCGAGTCTTGATAGGACTTGTGCTTGTTGTTGGGTTCCCGTTTGCCGTTTCGGGACAAAAGTATGTTGAGACATTAGAGTATTTGAGAATGTCTATTGATGCCTCTGGTTTGGCTTATGATAAGTTGGAAGAAACGGAGGCGTATGTCGTGAGTGTGGCCAAAAGTCTTTCGGGAAAGGAGCACTCTACGACTGTCAGCGATCTTGACCTGATGAACTTGCGTAAGGCTTGTGATAAGATGGAGGGCTTGGTTCGGGAATCTTTGGATCTGTTGGGCCAGACACTTCGTGTAACGGAAGATGCGGAACGCGAGGTTGACGCGGAAAGTTGTTCGGAGAGTTGGGAACAGGTCTCTTCGGCTAAAGCTAAATTTGAGAAATCCGTTGATTTGCTTAGGCGTGGATGCCATGAATTTGAATTGGCGCAAGACCAGGATAATTTTGAGTCGATATTGAATTACGTGAAGCAAGCGGTCCAGCACTTGATGCTCGGCAAAACCTGCCATGAGGAGGGACAAGAGGCTTTACGCTCTTCCGCTAAATGGTTGCAGTAGCGTATTATCTTAATAATGATGTCAGATTTTTCCCTAAGATCAAACCCAAGAAAACGGCAATCAGGGCTAAAACATTGCTGACAAGGATGTTCATCAGTGCTATTTTATAGGAGCCGTCCCGTAAGAGGGTCATCGTATCAAGGGAAAAAGAGGAGAAGGTCGTAAATCCTCCGAAAAAGCCAGTAAAGAGGAACGCTCTCGTGTTTGGTGAGAATTGAAAAGCTTCGGCTAGACTCCAGCATAATCCGATCAGGAATGAGCCTATGACATTAACGGATAAAATTCCATAAGGAAAAGTCAGTCCCAATAACCGTTGCACATGGGTTGATACGGCGTATCGAGAGGCCGAACCTAAAGCGCCACCAAGCGCCAAAATGAGAACCTTGATCATACCTGTCTTTGTCTGTTGAATGAAGAGTGTGTTTTCCCCGGACCAGGTTAAAAAGTCCGGGGATTTGGTACATTGATTTTAGGTTCTCAATTTTAATTGGCTGATTTAAATTCTTCCAAGAAACGGATATCGTTCTCGGAAAACATTCTTAAGTCTTTAACTTGGTATTTTAGGTTTGTAATTCTTTCAATTCCCATACCCAGAGCGTAGCCTGAGTAGATCTTGCTGTCTATGCCGCAGTTCTCCAAGACGTTCGGGTCGACCATACCACATCCCAGGATTTCAACCCAACCAGTACCTT
>USAD01000191.1 GCA_900552415.1 uncultured Parabacteroides sp. | reverse complement strand
ATGGAATATCCAGGAATTTGGATTCAAGCAATATTTCTTGCATGACAGTTATCCGGACCTGTTCAAGACCGATTATATTTACAATGCGCTTAACTTTGTATTGGGCTGTCATCCCGGAAGCAATACCGCTTCATTCGCTTCAGGTGTAGGTGCGGTCTCCGCTACAGTCGGTTATGGTTTGAACCGGGCGGACTGGTCCTATATTCCAGGAGGTGTCATATCAGGAACTGCCTTAATCAGGCCAGATTTCCCGGAATTATTGACTTTCCCCTTCCTGTGGCAACAGACTGAGTATGTTTTGGGAGGCGGTTCATCACATTATATGTTCCTTGTCCTGGCAGCACAAAAATTATTGAATGAGCATGATTGATAAACGAAGAAGATGAATAATAAACAGAAAAAAGATTTGCGCCTGCTCTCCCTTTTCTCGGGATGCGGCGGCATGGACCTGGGATTTGAGGGCGGTTTTGTCTGCCACCAGAAATCGGTCAGATCCGATAGCGACTGGATTGATAAAAAAGAATCGGATAATTGGGTCCGATTGAAACCGAACCGTTTTCATACGGTCTTCGCTAACGATATCCTGACCGAGGCAAAAACAGCTTGGACGCATTACCTGCCCCAATATGGATGCGACCCAACGGTTTTCCACTCGGACAGTGTCGTCGACCTGGTCAAACGGCATTGGGCAGGCGAGTCTGTTTTTCCGGAGGAAATTGACGTGGTTACGGGTGGTTTCCCTTGTCAGGACTTCAGTGTCGCCGGCAAACGTCGCGGCTTCGAGTCCAATAAGGATCATACCGGCAAACAACGGACTGAGGATGAACCTTCCGAAGAGACTCGCGGCAAACTCTATTTCTGGATGAAACAGGTGATCGACATCACCAAACCTAAAATGTTTATCGCCGAGAACGTGAAAGGACTCGTCAACCTGGGTGACGCGAAGGCGATAATCCAACGTGATTTCGCGGAGGCGGACGGTGATGGTTATATCGTCCTCGATCCACAAGTGCTTCATGCCGGTAACTTCGGTGTTCCCGAATCGCGAGAAAGGGTCATTTTTATTGGTATTCGAAAGTCAGCCTTGAAGCCTGAAGTTGCCCAGGCTTTGAGTTCGAATCCTGTGGATCCTTTATATGATCCCTATCCGTCGCCAACCCATGCCTGCACAATCCAGGACAATGAAGAAAACCTGTTGCCACCCGTCGTCTGCCGTGATATTTTCGCCGGCCTGCCCGAGCCCGATATGAGCGATGATCTTTCGCAACATTTCTACTCACAAGCCAAATATATGGGCAGCCATTGCCAAGGACAAAAGGAGATCTCGCTCAACAAGATCGGACCGACCATCCGTTCGGAGCATCATGGTAATATTGAATATCGACGACTCTCGAAAGAGCATGGTGGCATAATGGACGATGAATTGGCAAAAGGATGGCCGGAGCGACGCCTCACACCTCGTGAATGCGCCTTAATCCAAACCTTTCCGCCTGATTATCCATTCGTGCGCCGGAAACCAACAGGCAAACGATTCCTTCTCAGCGCATCGGGCGCTTACAAGGTGATTGGCAATGCCGTTCCACCGCTCCTCGCCTATCACATCGCCCGCCGGCTTCAGGCGCTTTGGCCGATCTACTTCAAATAGGTAGATGACCGATCGCCCATTTTTTGTACTTTCGCGAGGAATGTACAAAAAAGATCTATTGTCGTGGCAAAAGTAGTTGAGACCCCATTGATGAAGCAATATTTCGATATCAAGGCTAAACACCCTGACGCGATATTGCTGTTTAGAGTAGGTGACTTTTATGAGATGTATGGTAACGACGCCGTCGTAGGCGCTGAGATCCTGGGTATCGTCCAAACCAAACGGGCCAATGGAAGCGCCCAGTTTGTCGAGATGGCCGGTTTTCCACACCATGCGCTCGATTCTTACCTGCCTAAATTGGTGCGGGCCGGCAAGCGTGTAGCCATTTGCGACCAATTGGAAGATCCGAAGCTGACCAAGAAACTGGTGAAGCGAGGTATTACGGAGCTGGTTACGCCCGGCGTCTCAATCAACGACAATATCTTGAATCATAAGGAGAATAATTTCCTCGCCTCCATCCATTTCCAGAAGAACAGCTGCGGTATCGCCTTTCTCGATATCTCGACAGGTGAGTTCCTGACAGCGGAAGGCACGATCGATTATATCGACAAGCTGCTGAATAATTTCTCGCCTAAGGAGGTCCTGATCGAGCGGGGCAACAAGAAGCAGTTCGAAGAGGCTTTCGGTCCTCGTTACTTTGTCTTCGAACTCGACGACTGGATCTTCACGAGTGAGGCGGCGCACGATCGGTTGCTGAAGCATTTTGAGACCAAGAACTTGAAAGGTTTCGGCGTGCAACACCTGACACTGGGCATCATCGCCTCGGGTGCTATCCTCTATTATCTGGACCAAACGCAACATACGCACATCTCGCACATCACCGCTCTCTCTCGCATCGAAGAGGAGCGTTATGTCCGTCTCGATAAGTTTACGGTACGTAGTCTTGAATTGGTTAACGCCATGAATGAAGAGGGCACCAGCCTGCTTGATGTCATCGACAAGACGGTCTCGCCAATGGGTTCTCGTATGCTTCGCCGATGGTTGCTTTTCCCCTTGAAAGATGTCAAGCCAATCCAGGAGCGACAAGAGGCGGTTGAGCATTTCTTCCGCCACCCGGAACTGAAAGATCAACTCGAGGAGCAACTGGAGCTGATCGGCGATCTTGAACGGGTTATCTCGAAAGTGGCTGTCGGTCGGGTTTCACCTCGAGAAGTGGTACAACTGAAAGTGGCCCTGAAGGCGATCGAACCGATCAAGGCGGCCTGCGAAGCCAGTGGCGAACCCAGCCTTTGCCGTATCGGCGAGCAGCTGAACCCTTGTGCCCTGATCCGTGACCGTATCGAACGTGAGATCAATAATGATCCGCCTTCCTTAATTAATAAGGGTGGCATCATCGCCAAGGGCGTCAACGCCGAACTTGACGAACTGCGGGCCATTGCCTATTCCGGCAAGGATTATCTTTTACAAGTACAACAACGGGAAAGCGAGCGGACCGGCATTCCCAGCCTGAAGATCGCCTTCAACAACGTCTTCGGCTATTATATTGAGGTCCGTAACACCCATAAGGACAAAGTGCCGGCCGATTGGATCCGTAAACAGACCCTCGTGAACGCCGAGCGTTACATCACCGAAGAGTTGAAAGAATATGAGGAGAAGATCCTGGGCGCCGAAGAGAAGATTCTCTCTCTCGAAGCCCGCCTTTTCAACGAGTTGATCCTGGCGCTTAGCGAATATATTCCACCCATCCAGGTGAATGCCAACCTGATTGGCCGATTGGATTGTCTGCTCTCGTTCGCTAAGGTAGCCGAGGCCAATAAATACATTCGTCCACATGTCGACGAGTCGGATGTGATCGATATTAAGGGCGGTCGGCATCCGGTCATCGAGAAACAGTTGCCGCCGGGCGAGAATTACGTCGCCAACGACCTTTACCTCGATCAGGAACAACAACAGATCATCATCATTACCGGTCCGAACATGGCCGGTAAGTCGGCCCTGCTCCGGCAGACTGCCCTCATCACGTTGCTGGCCCAAATCGGTAGCTTCGTGCCGGCAGACAGCGCCCGGATCGGTATCGTCGATAAGATCTTTACCCGTGTGGGTGCCTCCGACAACATTTCCGTGGGCGAGTCCACTTTTATGGTCGAGATGAATGAGGCGGCTGATATCCTCAACAACATGACCTCACGGAGCCTTGTGCTTTTCGACGAGCTGGGCCGTGGAACCAGCACCTACGACGGTATCTCTATTGCCTGGGCCATTGTCGAGTACATCCACGAGCATCCACGGGCCAGTGCCAAGACCCTTTTCGCTACTCATTATCATGAGTTGAACGAGATGGAAGGCGCCTTCAAACGCATCAAGAATTACAATGTCTCGGTCAAGGAGGTGGGCAATAAAGTGATCTTCCTTCGTAAGTTGGTTCCCGGCGGTAGCGAGCACAGTTTCGGTATCCATGTGGCCAAGATGGCGGGTATGCCGAAAAGCATTGTCGACCGGGCGAACGAGATCCTCAAACGATTGGAGAGCGCCAACCGCCAAGAGGGCATTCAGGAGAAACCGGCCAAAAAGATTGCCGAAACAACGACGCAAGGCAATTATCAACTCAGCTTCTTCCAGCTCGACGATCCGGTGTTGAGCCAGGTTCGGGACGAGATCCAGAACCTCGACGTCAACAACCTGACCCCGATCGAGGCACTCAATAAGCTGAACGAGATCAAGCGCATCATCACCGGCAAGCAAAACTGACAGGCGGCACGGAACGAGGCTTCCGGTCAGTACGGAACGAGGCTTCCGGCCGGTGCGGAACGAGACTTCCGGTCAATGCGGAACGAGGCTTCCGGCCGGCGCGGAACTCCCGAATTATTGATTTAAGTCAATAATTATACCTTTTAATTCTTACCTGAAGGAGAAAAATTGAAAAGGATTCCTAAATTTGCTAAGCAAGTTTAACTACTAAATCTTTATCATGATGGCAACAAGAAGAACATTCCTGAAAAACCTCTCCCTCTTGACGTTGGGAGGTTTGGCTACAAGCAAAGCGGTAGCCAGTAACAATACAATGAATATTAATGCCGCATCATCCGTTACAAACGCGACTGCCAAAAAACAGATGGGTTTACAAACCTACTCTTTGGGCCAGGAGTTATTGAAAGACATGCCTAACGGACTGAATCGCCTGGCAAAAATGGGATTCACCGAACTGGAGATCTTCGGTTATAAGGAGGATTCCGGTAAGTTCGGCGATTACTCACGCGACAATACCACCTTTATTGATCCGAAAGATTACAAGAAAATGGTCGATGACGCTGGCATGAAGATCACCAGCTCACACTTGAGCCCGATGCTCCGCGAATACACTAAGGAGAACATCTCCAAATTCGAGGATTTCTGGAAAAAAGCGACCGATATCCACGCCGAGCTGGGCGTTTCTTATATGGTACAACCAAGCCTGCCCAAGATCGAGAACGAGGACGACGCTAAGCAGGTCTGCGAGATCTTCAACCGTGCCGGCGAGATCACCAAGAAAGCTGGTATCAAATGGGGCTATCACAACCACAGCAACGAGTTCAAGCGTGTCTTGAAAGCTGGCGAGAAACCAGAAGAAAAACCCAATCCTTGGGCACCACCGAAGGGTACATTTATCGAGGAGTTGTTCATGAAGAATACCGATCCTGATAAGGTAATGTTCGAGCTGGATGTTTATTGGACCGTTATGGGACAGCAAGATCCGATCGAGTGGATGACCAACTATGCCGATCGTATCAAACTGTTACACATCAAGGATCGCTGGATCATCAACGACTCAGGTATGATGAACTTCCCGAACATCTTCAAGAAAGCCTACGAGATCGGCGTCCTCAGCTATTATGTTGAGTTGGAGGGCAAGAAAGGCCATACTCAATTTGAGGGCGTAGAGGCCAGTGCCAAGTATTTGCAATCAGCACCGTTCGTGAAATAATATTCATAAGCAGATAAATCCTAAGGCTATGGACTGTCTTTTATCTTCAGTCCGTAGCCTTTTTCTACATTATTTCCCATCAACACGATCCACTGTGTTTCTTTCCCGACGATCGTCCCTCAAAACCGCCACATCCATAGGTCGAACATCGGCGCGCTGCCCCGCTCGCCCGTGATCCGCTCATACAGCCGCTTGCGGGTCATCG
>USAD01000190.1 GCA_900552415.1 uncultured Parabacteroides sp. | reverse complement strand
TCACTGTTCTTAGCGGTCAAACCAAGTTCCTTTGCCTTTTCCGGGCGTACGCCAGCGGGAACAGAAGCCACCTTAGTGGTCGTCGCCTCCTCTACCCAACTTGCGGGTAAGAGTTGCTTGCCGTTCCATTGTCCCTTCTGAAGCAGGAATTGTCCCATCTTCGCCATATCCTCAGTCCGGATATAGAGACCCCAACCGCCACAGTTGATGCCCTGAGGACTCTCTTCCCAATGGACACCTACTATGCCCAGCGGGCGGAACAGACGGGGATAAAGGTAATCGACCACCTTTTGCCCCGTTACCTTTTGAACGATGGCCGAAAGGACATAAGTTCCCATACTATTATAACAGAAGAAAGTACCCGGCTCATGCTCGAACGGCGTGTTCAGGAAGGCCTCAACCCAATCGGCGCCTTCCATCTGGCGAACCTTGCCCGTCGGATCGGTATCGTGTCCGCCCGACATCGTCAGCAAATGGCGGATCTCCAGTTTCTCCAAGTTCGGACTTATGGTCGCCGGCAGCTTATCGGGGAAGAAAGAGATCACCTTATCTGTCACTTTCAACAATCCTTCGGAAACAGCGAAACCGATCGCCGTAGCGGTAAAGGTCTTGCTGACGGAGTTCATCACGTGTGGTTTGTTCCAGGCGCCCTCACTGAGCCAACGCTCGGCTATCACTTTCCCGTGCTGGAGCACCATGACACTATGCAGATCCTGTTCCGCCTTGCCAACCGCCTCCAGGTACTTATTGAGCGCCTTCGTCATCTTGGGCGTCGCCTCCGCACGAGGTAATGATTTAGTCAAGTCATTGTAACTGATCAGACGGATATTCCTTTCCTGGATTGCAGCCTTCACCTTTGGGCTCATAAACAGGTCGGTAACACCTTGCCGATCCTCCGCCACGTTCTCATAGCCGATATGGCCAACCGTTTGCATCTCCTCATTATCGAGAGCCGGATGGTCAATAAACATATAATTCTTGCCCGGTTCCAACTTGTTGAGCATCTTGATGAAGCTGGCCTCCTTCTCGGCAAAGGTCTTATGTGCTCCGTCATAACCGGCATACGAGAAGTCATACTCCTCCATCGCGCTTACCCGGTCGATTGCCGGCAAGTTATACTCCTTGGCCAATCGACGCATCAACTCCGTAATTTGCGGATCAAATCCGGTCGAGCCCATATGTCCAGAGATATGGCTAATTTGTGGAATATTCTTCAAGGCCATCTCAATCTGTGCCCTGAACTCCCGCTCCACCTCGTCGATATTCCACTTGTTCTCCTTGATCGCCAGTCCCGGATAGTTGGGATTCGCGCTCATCATAGGGAAGAAATAACCGTTCCTGTCCACCAGACTCGGACATGAGGTCAGCGGACGCCATTTGATGTTATCCCACTCGCTGGTGATTGTCAAATGCAATCCGACATCAATTCCCGGATTCTCCCTCAACAGACGAGCCGCCTCTGGAAACCAAGGAGTCACAACCATCACCTCGATCGAAGTCTCGATCCCGTTCTTATACGCCTCCATGCAGGCGATATTTGCCGACCGGAACGACCCCATGTCGTCGGCACGGACAATCAGGCTCGGCACCGCCTCTTGCGCTCCCGCCGCCCAGGCGGAAAGGGCCAAGGCACAACCGCATACCATTTTCCTTACAGAATGTGTTCTCATGATATATCATTTAAATTAGGTCAATCCACTTGCGACTCGACTACGCAGAAAGTGCCCGAAGCCTTGCCTACCAGCTTATCGTCGCAATAAATCTCGCATTCACAGAAATGCAACCGATGTCCCGGCTTGATCACGACTCCCCGGGCAATCAGCTCATAGCCCCACGCCGCCCGCAAGAAAGAGATCTTTAGCTCAGCCGTCAATACATCCTTCTCCAACGGTGTCATTGTATAGGCCGCGAAACCAGCTATCGTATCGGCTAAAGCGGCCAAGACGCCACCATGTGTCACTCCACTGTACTGGCGCTGCTCGTCACGCAAGGGCATACGCGCCTCCACGACTCTCTCCTCAATCTTGGAGAAATGGATTCCCAAGAAATTCACGTAAGGATTGGTCGCGATCCGTTCCTTTATTTTTTCTACAATTCGTGTATCCATATCTTTATTTAATAACGCATAAAACATCATCATCGTCAGCGGTCGTTATCAATCCCCTACGGAAAAGACTCCAGTCCCATCTGGATCGGACTGGAGTTTTCTCCGGAAAGTACTCGAATCCTCTCCTAAGAGGACTGGAGTTTTGCTCGAAAAGGACTGGCTCCCGTTCCGCAACGGTCAACGGACGACCACGCCCGTTTAAAAAATCTCCTCCAAGGTTTTCTCCAACGAGTCGATATCCTCGTCGGTCGTATCGCAAGAGGTGACAAGACGAGCCTCATTGGTCTCCTCGTTCCACATATAGAAGAAATATTTCTCTTGCAGCTTGTGAAGCGCCTCTGTCGGCAACGTAAAGAAAAGCTGGTTCGACTCGACCTTCTGCGTGAAATGGATCTCCGGGTAACGGGAAAGCATCTTCGCCAGACGCAACGCATGCGTATTGGCCCGACGAGCGTTCTCCAACCAGAGGTCATTCTCCAGATAAGGAATAAACTGAGCCGACAGGTAACGCAGCTTGGAAGCCAACTGGGCCGATTGCTTACGGATATAAGCCAAATTCTCCGAGATCTCCGGACGGAAAGCGATCACCGCCTCACCCATCATCATGCCGTTCTTCGTGCCGCCGAAGCTCAGGATATCGACACCCGCGTCGACCGTCGCCTCACGCATCCCGCAGTTCAGGTACGCGCAAGCATTCGCCAAACGGGCGCCATCCATGTGAAGATACATATTATGGGCATGAAGCAGGTCCGCGATCGCCCGTACCTCCTCGATCGTATAGACCGTACCCAGCTCAGACACTTGCGAGATATAGACCGCCTTCGGTTGCGAATGGTGGCAAACGCCAAAATTACGCAGGTGAGGACGGATCAGCTCGGGCGTCAGCTTACCATCGGGCGTCGCGATGGGCACGATTGCGCAACCCGTCATCCGGGCCGGAGCGCCACACTCATCGACATAGATATGAGCCGTCTCCGCGCACAAGATACTATTGAACGGGCGGGTTACCGCCTGCAAGGCCACCGAGTTCGCTCCCGTACCATTAAACAGGAAAAAAGGTTCGGCCACCTCGCCAAAAACAGCTTTCAGCTGACGTGTCGCGGCCTCGGTCCACGGATCGTCGCCGTAGCCATCCGCATGATTATCATTCGCCTTGATCACCGCTTCCAGTATCCGGGGGTGAACGCCGGAGTTATTGTCACTCGCGAAACTTCTCATCTTCTTTTATCTTTAGTCGCTAATTTCAAATTGACAACAAAAATAAGAAAAGATCCACCATTCGCTATCAATACAGGCGCAAAAAAACCCTTCCGGCAATTGCCGGAAGGGTTCACTACTACCACTCATTATTTAATCAATAACCCGGATTTTGGCTCATTTTCGGATTCAGCAACAAGATATCGTTATGGATCGCGAAAACGGTCGTATAACCTGTCTGGTCGACCGCGTAATCCAACGAGCTAGCCGAATGCTTGACACCAACATATTTATCGTCGTTCGGCTGGGTAAAGGTACCGAAACGAACCTGGTCGTTACGACGCCAGCCTTCCCAAGCCAACTCAAGCAAACGCTCATCCAAGATATCATCCAATGTCACGTTTGTTTTCGGTGTTGCCCCCACACGAGTACGAACCTCGTTCACCTCGGCATCGGCGTTCTGGCCCAAACGCAATTTAGCCTCAGCCTTCATCAAGACCGCGTCCGCGTAGCGGTACAAAACCATGTCGTTGCGTGGCAACTCTCCATTGTTAGAGCCCGGATTCTCATCCATCTCATATTTTTTCTGGCGTGCGCCCGCGGTCTGTACATAAACGCCGTCGCTTGCCTCCATATAGACCTTAGCCTGCATTGGCGCGTACTCGAACGGCAGTTGCTGTCCACCATACTCAAGGATTAACTGATTACCATCAGCGCCATAAACCGCGCCAGCGAAATAGCTCAAGTCCAAACGTGGATCCGGATTATCGGTCCCATAACCAAACACCTTCATCGCCTCCGTAGTCGCGCAGGAGCCATTCCAACCGTTCAAGCCATAAGCGGCACCATGCGTATAGTGGCGGGTACGGACAAAATTGTATGTCCAATTGTTCGGATAATCGCTCGGATCCATCGGGATCGTGAAGATGTTCTCGTTGGAGTTATCGTTCGTCAAGGAGAAGTTGTTCATGAAATCAGACTCCAGCACATAGCCCAATTCCGCCAGCTTATCGACGTATTTGATAACAGCCTCGTAAGCGTTCACCTGCTGGCCATCCACGTCGAACATGATTGTCTTGGCATCCGGACGATTCGTGATGCCATCGTTCCAGTTGTCATCCGTATAGACATCCGCGTTCAACGCGAGTTTCGCCAAAAGGAAATAGGCTGGTCCCTGCGTAAAACGGCCATAATAAATACCTTGCTGGTTGCTCTTCTGAGTGGAAAGCAACGGAAGGGACTCTTGCAACTCCTTAACGATAAAGTTGAACACCTCACTACGCTCCGGCTGCTCGACCTCGCTCATTTGCGTCTCGGTAGAGACGACGATCGGCACGCGGCCAAACAAATCCATCAGGTAGAAATAATACATGGCACGCATCGAACGGGCCTCCGCGATATAACCGGGCAGGTAATCCGCGTCTGGCTGCTCGGCCTGCAGCTCCTCCAACTTGGCGAGTGCCTGGTTGCAATGACCCACCTTCTCGTAAAGATAATTCCAGGAGTTCAGCGAAAGGTCGAACATTGTTCCCCAGTTGTGCAGGAACAGGTTCTGCCAAAGACCACCATCTTCCCAGTCGCCGATACGGCAAGGCAAGAAGGCCTCATCGCTCGAGAAGGTATTCATATCATACACCTGACGGTCTTGCCCCATCAGGTAATTCATCTTGTCATAAAGATTAGCGACGGCATTGAGGTAAACCAAGTTCTCGTTCGCGAAAGCCTCGTTCTCGTCGAAAGCGTCCGTCGGGTTCTCCTCCAAGAAATTGGAGCAAGAAGAAAGGACCGCGGCACAAGCCGCTACCAAAGATATATTTAAGAATTTCTTTTTCATAATTCTGATTGTGCTTTAAACGGTTTTAGAATGTAACACTGACACCCAAAGAATAGGTACGCGACAGCGGATAGAATTCCTTGTTGTCCACACCCAGCGTGTTCGCGCCCGGATCCGTGATGTTAGAGATCGTCTGGCTGTTCAACATTGGTGACAAGCCGGAATAGCCGGAGATCGTAGCCACGTTATTGATTGAGAACGAAAGACGGATATTCTTGACGTACTCGCTGAATTTCTCGCAGTTGAAGTTATATCCCAACGTGATATACTCGATATTCAGATAGTTACCGTTCTCCAACCAATAGTCGCTGATGTCTTGCGCGAAGATCATCTCGTCCTGAGCGCCATCCATGACATTGTAAGTCGGGAACTGGCTGAGGTTCATGTAAGCCAAAGAGGTTCCGTTGAAGATCTTGTGACCGAACGCGCCGTTTGCCTGCATCGTCAAGTCGAAACGTTTGTAACGGAAGTTCAAGTTCAAGCCCAGATAATACTTCGGCATCGCCTGGCCGGCAATGTAACGGTCGCCACCATCGTTAGAGTTGAAACCCTCCTGGCCATCGATCGTCTCATCCAGGATATAGGTCCGGTGACCATTCTCGTCCGGCTCGCTCAAGCCCAGGCAACGCGGGATATAGAACACGCCCAC
>USAD01000189.1 GCA_900552415.1 uncultured Parabacteroides sp. | reverse complement strand
ACTTGACGACACTACCACTGAGCGTCACTCCCATACCCATCAGCAAGGGGATCAGGAAATAGATATCGACCGGCCTGAAGAAAGCAAAGATCGACAAGAGAAAACCGATACTCCCAAACAGCCACCAAACCTGGCTGGTGATCCGGTCCATGTAGGTGACAACTCCTCTCTTTCCACCCTTCCGGCTGAAATAGATCGTCAAGGGGAAAGCGACCAGCGGCAACAGCCACCATAAATAATTAATCTCCCCATATTGATACTCGCGGATAACCGCCCAGACCACGATCGAGATCGCCACCGTCAAATAACCCCAAATCAACAACGGGTAGGCCGCGTAACGGGCCACATTGTTTTGCGTCTCCTGAATCATCCGGGTGATCAGTTCCAAACTCTCTTTCCCGGTCAAACCTTTTTCATCCATATTCTTTACTATTAATTTAATTATTGTCTGAAACATTCTTTTCTTAACACCAAAGGTAAAGCCGATGGCCTGGCCACGCAACCTTTCCTGTTTTATTTTTCGTCCAAACGACTCCGTTCACTATTGTTCCCAATTTCCATACCACTCTTCTTGAATCTCTTTCCGCTATTGAAATTCCACGTCAACGACAGCTTGAACAACCGCCCGAACGATCCACCCTCAAAACGGGAAAAGGCATGATAACGATCCAACCGGCTGGCGTATGAGCTCGCCTGCCCGAATAGATTCTCTACGGCGAAAACCAATGAAAGCTTGTCGTCCATAAAACCTTTACGTGCCTTAAGGTCCAGCGTATGAAAAGGAGCCACCTCGCTATTGCCGGAGTAAAGACGGCTCGTTCCCGCATAACGGGCCTCCAACGTCAGGTCCGCCGACAAAGAAAAGGTCGCGACCACATTGGCGAATCCCAAATAATGGGCCACATAATTACCGGAACGTCTCATCCGGATATCCTGCTTCACACCCACCAAATTCGCTGTCAGGTCGCACCAATAGAAAGGCTGGAACGGCAAGTTCAAGGCGATGAACCAATGGTTCTCCCGATCATGATTCTCATAAGTGATGTATGAGACTTCCGGATCTACAGGGTCACGCTCACAAAACTCACGGATCAGATCCCGATGCAGGTTCCCGCCAAAGGTTAGGGAATAACGATAATCATAAACCAACGTCAAGCTGAAACGCTCCATATAGGTTGGCCGAAGATAGGGATTCCCTATTTGGTAACTGTAATCAGAGCTCTGCCTGCGGTTCGGATTCAAGGCATAGAATGGAGGACGCTCGATATTTCGGGCATATTGTCCCGTCAAGAGCCAGCATTTGAGAGGGTCAAAAGCGTAAGTCACGCCTACATTCGGAAAAAGATCCAGATAATCCCGTTCAAGCGCATCGTCCCGGTTAACGGTGGCCGCATATTCAGTCCTTACGCCCGCCGACAGGTTCCAACTTCCCAATTCAGCCGAGAAAGAGGCATAAGCGCCCGCGATGTGCTCATGATATCTCAACAGACAGCCATAATCATCGTTCGGCAGCCAAAAGCCCTCTTTCGACAAGCCCTCATAAATAGAATAATCATCCATCGAGGTATAGGTATATTTTGCCCCGAACTGGTAGCTCCATCTTTTCCCGATGTTTTTGTGAAAAGAGAGATCCGCCATCGCCAAATCATAATCCGCCGACGCATGACTCCGGTAAAGCGTGTCCCGACTCCCATCCTCCTGTTCCTGACGGATCCTGTAATCGTTATCCCCGTTCGAGCGTTTACCGACATAATCCACAATAGCTTTCAGGGAAGCCGCTCGCCCTACCAAATCACGCGAATAATTGACTGTCGCCGAATAGGTCTTATAATCCTCCACTTGACAATAGTCCAAGACTTTCCATCGGCACAGACCCGGAAGTCAAAGACGTACGGCTCCAAGAGTCCCCTTCGGAAGTTTGGGCACTATAATTCACCTCCGCACCGAAACGGCTCAACGTATCCGGCTCGAAGATCGCCCGAAAACGGCCTGTTCCATAATTGGATTCCGTATCACGGTTGGAGCGGGACTCAAAATCCTTTCCCATTTTGCCATATTCCCGCCAACTGGTCATCTCGCTCCGGTTCACCGGTGTCAATATTCCGGAAAGCGAACCACCCAAACTCCAACGCCCGACACGGGCATCAACCGAAGCCTGTGGCGCATAACGGCGCAAGGAAGAAGAGAGCGAACTACCCAGCGAGAGATATCCTCGCACACCATTGTCCGACTGCCGACGTGTCTGGATCCGGATCACGCCACCACGAGCCGAGGCATCATACGCAGCTCCAGCGACCGGAATAACCTCAATCCGCTGGATATCCTCTGAACGCAAGGAACGCAAATAGGCCATAAGCACCTCTCCCTCCAACCGGATCTCACGCTCGTCCACGAAAAGTCTCGCACCTCGCGTCCCATTAATCGAGATATCTCCTTCCGACAGCCAGACGCCCGGCGAACGCGACAGGAGCTCGGCACCATCCTGCCCAGCGGTCGGCGAGACCGTCATGACAAAACGATCCGCTTTCCGTTCAATCCCCCAGGCACGAACCACCACCTCGTCCAAAGCATAACTGGAGGAAGAAACGACTAAAGTATCCGGCCGAGAGACCGGAAAAAGCAACTCTTTCCGGAAAATATCATACCCCAAACTTTGTATCACAAGTTGATATTGCCCCGTGAACGACTCGAGAACAAAATCCCCGGCCTCGTCGGTAATCGTACCGCTCACCTGCCTTTCTCCGGCCAGGAGCACGACAGTCGCATAAGCCACCGCCTGCCCCGCCCCATCAACAACATGCCCCCGATAAGAGACTTGGCCCCAAGCCGTTCCAGTAAACAGACAGGCCATAAACAAGAACCAAGCAGGGAGCCACAAAAGCCGTTTCATGACCTTATTCATTAAATGGATAATACAACCGGACCTTGATCGTCGTCTCCTCACCCTTCGTCACGCAACTTTTCAAAGCGTAACCCTCAGCGGGACCTTTTCCATCCCGCAAATCCATCTGCCAATTCTCATTTTCATCGTGGATGATCGACAGGTCAAACTTTTCCCAAACGACCGACTCTAATCGTATCGTCAACTGACCTTTCCGCGCCTTAGCCATACCGTAAATCGGCTCCGTATCCTTCCCGGCTTGCGCCATGACCAAAACATTTCCCTGATCATTCCGAACTTGCGTGATTTCCACAATCACGGTACGCGCCCAAGCTC
Organism: uncultured Parabacteroides sp.; assembly: GCA_900552415.1. Classification (GTDB taxonomy): domain Bacteria; phylum Bacteroidota; class Bacteroidia; order Bacteroidales; family Tannerellaceae; genus Parabacteroides; species Parabacteroides intestinipullorum. The sequence goes on along the minus strand of USAD01000189.1, from coordinate 2,598 downwards.
CCCAACTCATGGAAAGCCATAATCCAGCAATCAATAGCACTTGTTTCATCTCTTAAACCTCCTCTTTCTTTAATAACTTATCTGAAGACACCAAACAAGTTTATTTTATAAACTATAAACAGAAAAAAAAGTGAAAAAGCCGCGCGTTACTCCTTCACATACCGCAAATGTAATTTGATTTACATTATAAACCAAATTATATGGCAAAATATTTCTTCGAACAAGTTTACAGAAAATCAAAAAGATGAAACGCCTTCCCCAAACAGCGCACCGCAGTAAAATTTGGATTCCACTGCAGTGCATTTGGATTTTCACTGCAGTGAAACTGAAAATGGATTACAACAGACGATACTCGCCCGCCTCGTCCAATGCCTTCTGGAGCGTATCTTTACTTACCTCGCCATTGAGGAACTCAACGGTGGCGACGGGAGGATTGAGCGTCACAGTCGCCTGGACACCCTCTACCTTATTTAACGCCTTCTCCACGTGCATGCGGCAATGGTTGCACATCATGCCCTCTACTTGAAATTCTTTTTTCATATACTCTGTTGTTTTTATAGGTTGTACGGATTGTATTCGTTTTCCCCGCAAGCGAAGACTGTTGCTGACCACGCTCACGCTACTCATCGCCATTGCCGCACCCGCTATCATCGGGTTCAGCTGGAAACCAAAGAGCGGATAGAGCGCACCGGCGGCGACAGGCACGCCGATAAGGTTATAAATGAACGCCAGAAAAGATTCTGCCGGATCGTCCGCACCGTAAGCGACGAGAGACGGATCGCCTCGGGAATTTTCAGCAGGTCCGACGAGATGATGGTCATCTTCGCCACCTCCATGGCGATGTCGCTGCCCTGGCCCATCGCGATGCCCAGGTCGGCCTCGGCCAGGGCGGCGCTGTCGTTGATGCCGTCGCCCACCATCGCCACGTGATGTCCCGCCTCGCGCAGACGCTTCACATAGTTCGCCTTGTCGGCCGGTAAGACGCCCGACTCATAATGACGGATGCCCACGCGCCCCGCGACGGCCCGGGCTGTCGCCTCATGATCGCCCGTGAGCATATGGGTCTCAATGCCCTGGCGACGCAAGGCAGCGATCGCCTCGGCAGAGGTAGCCTTGATCTCATCCATGATGGCGACTACGGCCAGCACCCGCGAGGCGTCGGCGAACCAGACGACTGTCCTCGCCTCGCCCTCCCAACGGCTGGCGGTCTCCTCCATCGAGGGGTCAACCTTTATGCCAAGCCTGTTTATCAAGGAACGATTGCCTGCCCAATAGGCGACGCCTGCCACCTCGCCCCGGACACCCTCGCCCGGCAGGCTCTCGAACCGCTCAACGGGTTGGGGCTCTATCGCCAGCTCGTTAACAATAGCCTCGGCCAACGGATGCTCCGACAGCCGCTCCAGACTGCCCAGGGCAATGCGGGCTTCCTCAGCCGAGTCGGCCCAAAGCGAGCCCGTCACCCGCGGACGACCCTCGGTGATCGTCCCGGTCTTGTCGAGCACCACCGTATCGATCCGACGGGCGATCTCGAGGCTCTCGGCGTCCTTGCCGATGCCGACCATGATAGCCGTCGGCGTAGCCAGGCCCAGGGCGCAGGGGCAGGCGATGATCAGGACGGTCACCAAAGCCAAAAGGCCTCGGCTGAAACCTTCTACCGGATCGAACGCCCACCAGATCAGGAAGGCCAGGAGGGCGATCGCCATGATGGTCGGCACGAAAATGGCCGCTACCCGATCAACAAGCCTTTGGACAGGCGCCCGACTGCCTTGCGCATCCTGCACCAGTTGGATGATGCGGGCCAAAAGTGTCTCGGCCCCCACCTTTTCCGCCTTAAAGAGAAAACTGCCCTTCTGGTTGATCGTCCCGGCGAAAAGAGCGTCGCCGGGCGCCTTACGGACGGGTGCCGGCTCGCCGGTCAACAAACTCTCGTCGACGAACGATCCGCCTTCCGTCAGGCGGCCATCAACGGCGATCCGCTCGCCCGGGCGCACCAACAGCTCATCGCCAATCCGGACCTGTTCTATCGCGACCTCTTTATAATGGGGCTCTCCCGCCTCATCTCGTGCGACAAGCGTCACCGTCGCCGGCCGTAACCCCATCAATTTCTTGATTGCCGCCGAGGTCTGGCCCTTCGCCCGCTCTTCCAACAAACGCCCCAACAGGATAAAGGCGATAATCACGCTCGAGGCCTCGAAATAGAGATGCGGCTCCACGCCTCGCGACAACCAATACTCCGGATACCATAAATTAAACAAGCTGAACAGGTAGGCGACACTGGTACTCGTCGCCACCAGCGTATCCATATTGGCGGAGCGATGCCTCAGCTGGCGCCAGGCATTCAGATGAAAATCGCGCCCCAGCCAAAAGACGACCGGCGTAGCGAGCAACCACGAGATGATCCCCGCATAGGGCCAGGTCATCCCGAACATCCCGAGCGCCGCCACGGGCAACGCGAGCGCGATGGCCCAGATCGTACGCCGCCGCAACTGCCGGAAACGGGCGGAATGGGCCGCCTCGACCTCCGCCTCCACGGCGGGGCCCTCGTCGAGCAGCAGGTCGTAGCCCGCCTCGCGCACGGCGGCGCGCAAGGACTCGGGC
>USAD01000188.1 GCA_900552415.1 uncultured Parabacteroides sp. | reverse complement strand
CTCTGGCGCCACAACATCCGTCCTTTTTTGAAAAGCATCAAAGTCGGTACAGACTGGATCTGATAAGCGTAAACACTTTTACGATTGGCAGGAACGTCTACATCTATCTTCAAAATCCGGACTTTATCCCCCAAACGCTCTTTCAATTCATCCAATATCGGATGCATCATTTTACACGGTTGGCACCAGGTGGCGAAAAAGTCTACCAAAACAAGACCTTCGCCTGATATAACATCATTAAATGTTTCCATCACTCTTTTCTGTTTCTGTTTATTATAAAAAACACGTTCTTATTATCGCAAAGATAATGTTTTTCCAATCCCTCTTTTAAGTGGACTAAAAAATAATCGTTACATTTGTCCAAGACAAAAATATCCGAATTCCACAAGATACCTTAAAATAACGAACATATGAAAATAGAAAAAATCACATCCGACAAGAAACGTTTCCTCGAGCTTCTTTTGCTGGCGGACGAGCAGGAATCCATGATTGACCGTTACCTGGAAAGGGGCGAGCTGTTTGTCATGTACGAACCGGAAGACAAGGTGGCATGCGTCGCGGTCGTCACCAACGAGGGGAACGATGTCTGCGAATTAAAAAACATCGCCGTCGATCCGAACCACCAAAGGAAAGGCTTGGGCCGGAAGATGATCGAGTTCCTTTGCCAGCATTACAGTGGAAAATACAACACCATGCTCGTTGGCACCGGCGACAGCCAACAGACCATCTCCTTTTATAAAAGTTGCGGATTCAATTTCGCGTATATCATCCCCGACTTCTTTACCCGTAACTACGACCACCCAATCGTGGAGGATGGAAAAATACTGACGGACATGATCTATTTCCGTCGGTCGCTCACATAGGTTAAACCAAGAAGATAATGCCCTCCCAATCATTTCGATCAGACATCAGGAGGGCACATCTTTTTTCTCATGACGAAATTTGTCAGCCACAACTCATTGGCCTTCTCCTTCTGCTCCTTGACCACCTCGTAACCTCTTTTCTCAAAGAAGGGCCGTGCCGTCAGGCTCACTTCCGAGGAGATTTCGTCAACCTCATATTCCAGGGCAATTTTCTCCACCTCGGAAAGCAGGAAAGTCGCGATACCCTTTCCCTGCCATGCCTCATGAACAAACAGGGAATGCAAGTAACCTTCGCGGTTCATGGAGGAATAACCGACCAATTGTCCCTGCTTATCCAAAGCCCCAACGAAACAGTGCTTCGGCAATAATTCCCTGAAGCGTCTCTCACTGCCACAAGAGGCCCAATCCTCAACCTCCTCTGGCGTATAATCTCTTGAGTTGACATAAAGCACCGTCGTCCGGAACAAAACCATCATTTCCGGTATATCCTTTTCCGACAAAAAACGAAGACTATAAGCCGGTTCTTCCAATTCTTTCACCATAACATATTCCTCTTCGGTCTCCCTGATTATCCGGAAACCCAATTTAAGATACAAGCGCACCGCATAGTTCGCTTTTTGAACAGAAAGTGAAACCCGGCCATACCCTTTCCCTGCCAAAAGAGAAAGCATTTCTTTCATCAACCGGCCACCAATACCTTTATTCCGATATTCCTCATACAGGGAAATGGAAAGCGAAGGTGTCTGGTCGTCTACATGTCCATAATCATTCATGATCCTTGTCCATACGGCACCGACCACCTTTCCGTCACATTAAGCGACCAAGCATAAGTCGTCCGTCCGCTTACCGAAATCCTCAATATAAAGCCTCAGTTCCGGCAAATCGACAACACTTTTGGGCGGTGCCTCCACGCCTTCCGGGATGAAGATCGCCTCATAAAGGAAATCGCGCAACAAAGCGATCTCCTCCTTTCGCAGCGGACGGATAATATCTCTCATCTTTCTCTTAGACCAATCGTAATTCAACTCCACAAAACATTTTACCTTTTATTATCTCACAACCGCTGTTTCCCAAGTCGACATTGGAATTGAATAACCATAACGTGCCGCCTCATTACGAATATTCCTCATCTCTCTTTGCGCATTACTTAGCTGAACTTTCATCTGAGCCTCACTACTGGCTCCTCCCCAATCCGAATAGCCTTCTTTATTTCCATAACGATCGGTCGTTCTTATCGCGGAAAGGCTATTATATATGGACTCAGCCGAACTTGCCCATTTATTATATTGAGCCTGATACCATTCGGCAGACATTCCACCTTGCGTTCCTTGGGCAGGCTCTATCGGTGCCACATTACCACTTCCAACCCCATAGCCTTGTATAGCCGCTTCAATATTGGCTCGTTGCTCCGCATGTTTCCAAACCATCGCCTCATATTCCTCACGAGTAGTCTGGCTACATTCCAAGACAACATTATCATAAGAAACGGGATAACTAATCTCAGATAGATCAGAAGCAACAGCCACATAATTCAAACGTCCCATAAAATCCGTAAACATCACATTTCCATAAACATCCGTAAAGGCATAGACATTATACCCATTACCATCAGCACCAGCAAAAGGATAAGGCCCGACTTGAGGCAACATACCAACTTTCACATAAACATCAGGAGAATACGGAGACATATTCAGTGTCACAATCTGACCCACATATTGCTTATACTTACTGGAACTCTGTGACAAATAATTGAAGTTCACATCTAAAACCTTATCAACCTTGTAGTAAAGCTGAGAATGGGTTACAGACATCGACAAACACACAAAAAGCAAAATAAATAGAAAGATTCTTTTCATAGGGCATTTTATTTATGATTAAAGTCAACAACTATACAAAGATAAATCATCTTTTAAAACCAATCACCATTTAAACTATCCATTTTTCATTAACCTTTCTGAGGAACAAACAAGATGTTTACTTATTTAGTTTATATTAACTACGAATATTAGTTTCAGAACTACATTATCCCGTTATTCGCGGATAAAATAGAAACATCATGAAAGGATTAACAGCGAAAGAGGAAGAGATCATGGGATTCTTCTGGGAGAAGGGCCCATTGTTCGTAAAAGAGTTATTGGCGTTCTACAGTGACCCAAAGCCACATTTCAATACGTTGTCGACCATCGTTCGGGGGCTTGAGGAAAAAGGCTATCTCTCGCACGAGGCATTCGGCAACACCTACCGCTATTTCGCCGTCGTATCGAACGAAGAGTTCCGGTCACGCACGCTGAAAGGAGTCATCAGCAAATACTTCAACAACTCCTACCTGAGCGCCGTCTCCTCGTTGGTCAAAAAAGAGGAGATCTCGGTCGACGAGTTGAAACAACTCATCCAGGAGGTGGAAGACGCACATCGAAAAGCTTGACCGACATATCCCCGCATTATATCGTAAAAACAGCTTTTGAAATGAATAACTAGCGGCTTGCCAAGTGAACAACTTACGACTACCCCAAGTGAATAACTAACGGCTCGGGAAATGATCTATAGTTCATTTCCAGAGCCGTTAGTACATGATCTATCTCACTGATAATCAATCATCAGTTACGAATGGTTGTGGATTTTTACTTTACCTGACTTTTAAGATCGCGCTATTGATACCTCGATCCACGTCGTTCGAATCTCGTGAGGTTTTCTTTCCGAAATCAAAGGTATAGGCCAGTTTCACATAGACGGTCTGCTGATAGATACGGCTGGTTCGTACCTGGTCGTACCGATAGACATCATAATCGGCATATTCCCTATACCTTAATTGCCTGGAGAAGGGGTTCTCCGTGCCAACCTCCGCCATCCAGTTCTTTCCGCTGTAACGGACGGAGAAGCCGTAAGAGGCGGGATCCGTCACAAAGGCACGTGTCGTTTCGTCCAACCGTTTTTCCTTTGTCTTGGCGTACGCGTTGATGGCGAACGACTTGATGAAATAATTGGCGTCCCATGCCACCCTGAAATTATGACGATTCAGCCGATCTATCCCAGGCACATACCTATCATCATAACCGATTGTTAAACTCGTGCGGAAATGGTCCGATAATCGATATGAGGCGGCAATCTCAGCCGTGACCTGATTGAAAGATCCATCAGAGGCATAGGTGCCGACCAATTTATCCCCCTCGATATGATAATCCGTATAGATCGCATGAACGTGCTTAGTATAGAAGGCCTTCCCTTGCAGATTGAATTTCCCGATGTTTCCCTCATACATGGCATACCATTGATACGACGACATATTCTCCAGATCGGGATTGCCTCGTAAAATCCTATACGCGTCCACAGTTTGATCCACCGAATTTAAATAATGGATATCAGGCGAAGAGTTATAAGCCATCACCCCCACCCCGGCCCAATGCCTTGGATTTATCACGTAACGGACCCACGTGTTCATTTGGAAATTGAACCGCCTGTGCGCCTTCTCCCCATGCAATTTATAATTCAGGAACGAGGCTCCCGGACCGAACATCAACGTCCATTTATCCCCGAACATATGCGTATAATCGAACCAGAAAAAGGTTTCTCCGCTCCACAAGTGTTGCCATGAGTCATAATCGCCCGAATAATTTGAAGAAGAGATGTTGTGGGTATAGAATATCCGGCCATAGAAAGAGTTGTATTTGTCGGGTTCGAACGTATAGGCGATATAAGGCTCAAAAGAGTAGAGCGATTCGCTGACTCGGGTATGGGAGAGGAAATCCCCCTCACGATAGCCCCGGGTATGATGATTGCGGCTATAGGAGCCAAATAGATAAGTCTTTATCCGGTGCTTATCCGAGACATTGAACAAGCCGTGCAAGCGTAGGTCCGCCTTCTGGCCCAAGTCAACATTCGTCTCTTGCGACAGGCTTGACAACGAGGCGTCAGCGGGATAAAGCATCGATTCGCTCCGGTCGTTTTGAGGCGTGTCATCACGCACATAAGACGCTTGCGCGTAAATATTGTGCTTCGCGTTGTCATGACTCACCTTGAATTGAGCGTATTGCTGATTCTCCCGGTAACAGGCATCCTCGTGTGTCATCGTGCGTGTCACCGGATCCACGGGAAACGCGATATACTCATTCCGCTCATCCTCCAAGCCATCATGCCTCTGCACCGAGCTACCCGCGAAAAGAGTGTAAGAAGTCTGGTTATGGGAAAGCTTAGCCGCCATGTCATAATCCCCTTTCGTATATCCAATGGTTTGGGTCCCATCCAAGTTGACATAACCGCCCGAGGAATAGGTCTTCAAGACATAATTGATGGCCGCCGCGTCACCGGAAAACGGTCCATTGGTCGGCAAAACGTAATATTCTACCCGCTCGACATCTTTCGGCCGCAGGTTCTGGATCTCCCGCATATCCGCCTCCACGCCGTTGATATATAGTTTAGCCTCCCCGGCCATACTTTGCACTTTCTTTGCCTTCCTGTCCACGGTTACTCCCGGAATCATCAGGTTATAGAGCAGGTCGTAGCCCCCGAACGCATGTTTCTGGGATTGCTTGTCCGGGATCACGAGCAGATGGTCTTTCTTCTGGATGAAGGAGGTGCCCGTAATTACGACATCATTCAATACGACTTCCGACTCTTTAAGGATACAAGGAGGTAATACCTTATCGCTATTGATATTTACTGATTCTATTTGCGTTTTATACCCCATCGCACTAATACGCAACAAATAATTTCCCTTTTGAATATCTTTCAACAAGAAATTTCCTAAACTATCGGCGACTTCCCCTTTAACAAAAGTTGAATCCGTTAATGTCAATTGTATTGTAGAATAAGGCACTCCATTTTGGGTTCTGTCAAGAACTCTTCCTTTAATTAAATATTGTGCATTTATTCTAAACACAAAACTTTGCAATAAGATAACAACTAAAAAGATCCTCATAATCGATATAAAAATTAACAATAGAATGTTTTTATGTCAT
>USAD01000187.1 GCA_900552415.1 uncultured Parabacteroides sp. | reverse complement strand
AGACACGGGATGACGCCTTGTTGCCGGGTTTGACAGACATCATCCGATTACTTTTGAACAATGAGCGAATTTATATATCAGATGGGAAATCTGTCATGAGATTTAATTTTGATGGTCGATTAGATTGCAAATACAGCCACGAGGGTGAGGGGGCTCACGAATATATGGGATTAGCCTCTTTTAGCGTTATAGATGATGGGGACGTCGTATTTTACGGTATGCTTAATCGTTCCATATTCAATTACACGCCTGATGATCACTTTGTATCCCGTTGGCAATATAAGCAATGGTTCATACGGGAAATTATTAATCTCGATGATGATTTGTTACTGTTGCAATGTATGGATAATATCAAGGACAGTTATCGGTTTCATGTCGTTAATCGTTATACGGGTGAGGAGGTAAACGCGTATTGGAAATTAGACAATCCGGATCCCTGTTTAATGTTTATGCGTGATTTTTATTGTCGATACGATGGCAAGATCATAAAGAGTTTTTATAAATCTAACAATGTCTATGAGTTGAGCCGCGACAGTGCGATCCTGCGCTATACGATTAATATTGATAACAAGATTCCGCCAGTTGATTATTGGATGCGAGGAGGCAATGACCCGGTCGCCCATTTTGAGCGTTATCGCCTTCAGGACGATTACATCGGCCATATTCCAGTATTTTTGGAATCGGATCGTTCGATCCTTTTACGATACGACGGTGGGGCGAAGGAGCGTCAGGGCTATGCTTTTGTGGACAAGGCAACTCGGGAGTCGCGAGCGATCGTTCGATTTATTTTCGAGGATGGTTTTGTTCACCAACCGGAATATTTTTTCCCCTTGTCGGATGGTTGGTGCGCGATGTTGCTCTATCCGGAGGATATTTTTAAGAACACCGTGTTCGCCCAACGTTTTCCCGGATTGGATGAGGAGAGTAATCCAGTCTTGTTTTTAGGTAAATTGAGATGAATTTGATGCCTCCCCGGAGAAAATCCCTTTCTATTCCATATTGGTTTCGGTCTGAAAGGGAAAATATAATTATGAATTATGGAAGAAGAGTTAGAGAAATTGAACCCGGAGCGTGAGTTGACGATGGAGGACTTGAGGCGTTTCCGGGCGGAGTGTTGTCTGGAATATGTGGTCGCGCAGTTTCGCGACAAGCGGAGTTGGCGCCCCGGTCCCGAGGATTGGGTCCGTCTCTATTGGGCGATCGACCTGGTTCACGCGGATTTCACCAAGCGGCTTCAGGCATTGGTCAATTTGACGGACAAGGAGCTGAAGATCGCCTGCCTGACGAAGGTGAAGGTCCAGCCGACGGTGATCGCCTGGCTCTTCTCCTGTTCGCTAACCGATATCTCGATGACCCGCAAGCGGCTGTATGAGCGGATCACGGGCGAGCGGGGCAGCGCGCCGATGTTCGACCTATGGATGTGGAAATTTTGAGGAAGAGGCCGGATAAATCGGGATGCTGAAAATGAATAACCAGTGGAAATGTTTTATTTTTATTTCTGCCTATGGATGAGAGAGGATTTTTGATTATAAGCGCATTCTTTCGATGGAAAATCTTTTTTATCCGTTTTATTTATCCTAACTTTGTCGGTTGGAAAGGCATGGACATATACCATGAATGAAGACATTATCTAACACAAGTTTTATAAACAACTAATATTATGGCAGAACAAAAAGAAAAACTTTTCTCGGAGTTTGAACCCGTTTCAACCGAGGCGTGGATCGCGAAGATCACGGCCGACTTGAAAGGTGTTCCATTCGAGAAAAAGTTGGTTTGGAAGACTGGAGAGGGTTTCAACGCGAATCCTTTCTATCGTTTGGAAGATTTGGAAGGTTTGAAAACAACAACTTCTCTTCCTGGTGAGTTTCCTTATGTCCGTGGGACAAAGAAAGATAACAATTGGTATGTCCGTCAGAACATCGAGGTAGAGTGCTGCAAGGCGGCTAACGAGAAGGCGCTTGATATCCTGAACAAGGGCGTTACCTCTTTGGGTTTTGTTATCAAGGGTGATGACGTTAACGCTGAGAACATCGCCACTTTGCTGAACGGGATCTGCCCGGAATGTGTGGAGTTGAACTTCAACACTTGCTTGTGCAAGGCTGAGGCATTGCTCTCTATCCTGGTTGAGTATTACAAGAGCAAGGGCGCTGACCTGAACAAGTGTGTCGGTTCTGTTAATTACGATCCGTTCAAGAAGCCGTTGATCAAGGGTCATAAGAACGAGGATTGGGTCGCTACCGCATCCGCTGTCTTGAAGGCAGGCGAGGCGTTGCCTAACTATCGTGTATTGGCTGTCAATGCGCTCCAGTTGAACAATGCCGGCGCTTACATCGCTCAGGAGTTGGGTTACGCTTTGGCTTGGGGTAACGAGTTGCTGGCTAAGTTGACAGACGCTGGTTTCTCTGTTGATGAGGTCGCTAAGAAGATCAAGTTCAACTTCGGTATCAGCTCTAACTATTTCATGGAGATCGCTAAGTTCCGTGCCGCTCGTTGGTTGTGGGCTGAGATCGTTGCCGCTTACAAGCCGGCTTGCGATTGCGCTTGCAAGATGAACGTTCACGCGCAGACTTCACAGTGGAACATGACGGTTTACGACGCTCACGTGAACCTGTTGCGTTCTCAGACGGAGGCTATGTCTGCCGCTATCGCTGGTGTTGACTCAATCACGGTTCGTCCGTTCAATGAGATGTTCGAGACTCCGGATGAGTTCTCAGAGCGTATCGCACGCAACCAGCAATTGCTGTTGAAGGAGGAGTCTCATTTCGATAAGATCGTGGATCCTGCCGCTGGTTCTTATACCGTAGAGGTCTTCACGAACTCTATCGCTGACGTCGCTTGGAAGTTGTTCCTCGAGACAGAGGAGAAGGGTGGTTTTGGTGCTTTGGCAAACGCTGGCGAGATTCAGGCCGCTGTCAACGCGTCGAACGAGGCTCGTCACAAAGCTGTCGCTACCCGTCGTGAGACATTGCTGGGTACGAACCAGTTCCCGAACTTCACGGAGGTCGCTGCCGCTAAGATCAAGAAAGAGGAAGGCGCTTGCTGCTGCAAGGGTGCCGCTCATAACCATTGCGAGAGCGAGGGCGTGACGAAGTTGAACTTCGCCCGTGGCGCTTCCGAGTTCGAGGCTTTGCGTCTGGCTACAGAGAAGAGTGGCAAGACTCCGAAGGCGTTTATGTTGACGATTGGTAACTTGGCTATGCGTCTGGCTCGTTCTCAATTCTCTTGCAACTTCTTCGCTTGCGCGGGCTACAAGACCATCGACAACTTAGGATTTGATACTGTTGAGGCTGGCGTTGAGGCAGCTGTTAACGCGGGCGCTGATATCGTCGTATTGTGCTCAAGCGACGATGAGTACGCTGAGTTCGCTCCGGCTGCGTTCAAGGCTTTGAACGGTCGTGCGCAGTTCGTCGTAGCTGGCGCTCCGGCTTGCATGGAGGACCTGAAGGCTCAGGGCATCGATCAGTTTATCAACGTAAAGAGCAATGTGCTTGAGACATTGCAGGCTTTCAACGCTAAGTTAGGCATTTAAAATCCAAAAGACAATGAGACCAAATTTTAAAGATATCGATATTAAAAACGCTGGTTTCGCCGCTACGAACGCGGCTGAATGGGCGAAAGCCAACGGCATTGAGGCCGATTGGAAAACACCGGAGCACATCAATGTGAAGCCGGTTTATACGAAAGAAGACTTGGAAGGCATGGAGCACTTGAACTTCGTCTCTGGTTTGCCTCCTTATTTGCGTGGCCCGTACAGCGCCATGTATCCTTTGCGTCCTTGGACGATCCGTCAGTATGCTGGTTTCTCTACTGCCGAGGAGTCTAACGCGTTCTACCGTCGTAACTTGGCATCCGGCCAGAAGGGTTTGTCTGTCGCGTTCGACTTGGCAACTCACCGTGGTTACGATGCCGACAACGAGCGTGTTGTAGGTGATGTCGGTAAAGCCGGCGTATCTATCTGCTCTGTTGAGAACATGAAGGTATTGTTCGACGGTATTCCCTTGAACAAGATGTCTGTCTCCATGACAATGAACGGCGCAGTCCTTCCGATCATGGCCTTCTATATCAACGCCGGTTTGGAACAGGGCGCTAAGTTGGAGGAGATGGCAGGTACGATCCAGAACGATATCCTGAAAGAGTTCATGGTGCGTAACACTTATATCTATCCGCCTGAATTCTCTATGCGTATCATCGCCGATATCTTCGAGTACACCTCACAGAAGATGCCGAAATTCAACTCGATCTCAATCTCTGGTTATCACATGCAAGAGGCGGGCGCTACTGCCGATATCGAGATGGCTTACACCTTGTGCGATGGTTTGGAGTATCTGCGTGCCGGTGTAAACGCTGGTATCGACATCGACGCTTTCGCTCCTCGTTTGTCATTCTTCTGGGCAATCGGTATGAACCACTTCATGGAGATCGCCAAGATGCGTGCCGCTCGTATGTTGTGGGCTAAGATCGTTAAGAGCTTTGGCGCTAAGAACCCGAAATCATTGGCTTTGCGTACACACTGCCAGACTTCAGGTTGGTCTTTGACAGAGCAGGATCCGTTCAACAACGTTGGCCGTACTTGTATCGAGGCAATGGCTGCCGCTTTGGGTCATACACAATCTTTGCATACGAACGCGTTGGATGAGGCAATCGCGTTGCCGACAGACTTCTCCGCTCGTATCGCTCGTAATACACAGATCTACATACAGGAGGAGACAAAGGTCTGCAAGCAGATCGACCCATGGGGTGGTTCTTACTACGTTGAGTCATTGACGAACGAGTTGGTTCACAAAGGTTGGGCTTTGATCCAGGAGATCGAGAGCATGGGTGGTATGGCTAAGGCGATCGAGACAGGTCTTCCTAAGATGCGTATCGAGGAGGCTGCAGCTCGTACACAAGCTCGTATCGACTCAGGTATCCAGACAATCGTTGGTGTCAACAAGTATCGTTTGCCGAAAGAGGCTCCGATCGACATCCTTGAGATCGATAACACGGCCGTTCGTAATGAGCAGATCGAGTTGTTGAAGCAATTGCGTGCTAACCGTGATGAGGCTGCCGTACAGAAGGCTTTGGCTGATATCACTGAGTGCGTGAAGACTAAGAAGGGCAACTTGCTCGACTTGGCGGTTAAGGCTGCTGCTGTTCGTGCTTCTTTGGGCGAGATCTCAGACGCTTGCGAGGCTGTTGTAGGACGTTATAAAGCAATCATTAGAACTATTTCAGGCGTGTACTCATCAGAAACTAAGAAAGACGCGGACTTTGAAAGAGCTTGTCAGTTGACAGCCGAGTTCGCTAAGAAGGAAGGTCGTCAACCTCGTATCATGATCGCTAAGATGGGTCAGGACGGTCACGACCGTGGTGCTAAGGTAGTCGCTACAGGTTATGCTGACTGTGGTTTCGACGTGGATATGGGTCCGTTGTTCCAGACTCCGGCCGAGGCTGCTCGTCAGGCAGTAGAGAACGATGTCCATGTAATGGGTGTCTCTTCTTTGGCTGCTGGTCACAAGACTTTGGTTCCTCAAGTAATCGAGGAGTTGAAGAAATTGGGTCGTCCGGATATCATCGTAATCGCTGGTGGTGTCATCCCGGCTCAGGACTACGACTTCTTGTATAAGGCTGGTGTTGCCGCTATCTTCGGTCCGGGTACTTCCGTAACGAAGGCTGCTTGCCAGATCATGGAGATCTTGTTGGGCGAATAATTCGTTCTCCTAAATTATATAGAGCGCCGGGCGACAGGTTCGTCCGGCGCTTTTTTCGTAGTACGCTCGGCATGAGTATTAGCTAACGGGTGCAAGTCCCCAATGAGCCCTAATAGCGGGAATCATACAGCCCA
>USAD01000186.1 GCA_900552415.1 uncultured Parabacteroides sp. | reverse complement strand
TCGATGCCGCCCAGCACGACCGGCACGTCGGGATAAAGCTCTTTCAGGATCCTGGCATAGACGACGCTCGGATAGTCGGGCCGCATGCCCGGCCGCCGGTCGGGCGTATAAGCGTCGTCGCTGCGCAACCGCCTGTTGGCCGTATAGTGGTTCACCATCGAGTCCATGGCGCCGGCCGAGACCCCGAAGAAGAGCCTTGGGGCGCCGAGCTTCTTGAAGTCGCGGTAGTCGCCCCGCCAGTCGGGCTGCGGCACGATGGCCACACGCAGCCCCTCGGCCTCGAGCACCCGTCCGATCACCGCCGCGCCAAACGAGGGGTGATCCACGTAGGCGTCGCCACTGAAAATAATCACGTCCAAATAATCCCATCCCCGGGCCTCGACCTCCTTCTTGGTCGTCGGCAACCAGGCGTCCAATCGATATCTTGTCTCCATGCCGCGAAGATAAGGCCTTTCCCCCGATTTCGTCCCTCCCGCCAAAAAGTTATTTGTGAGAAGAGGCCCCGAGCCAAAAGAAAAGCCCCGAAGGGAGCGGGACAATCGCTGTCGCCTCTTCCCTTCGGGGCCTTATGTCGCGACCGGTCTGGCCGGCCGTGTTCACTCAGATTATTTCAATCCGCGGTTCTCGAGCAACGCGTCGGTCTTCGGCGACTTGCCACGGAAGTTCTGGTACATCACCTCCTCGTCGTCGATGCAACCCGGTGTCAGGATATACTTGCGGAACTTGTCGGCCACCTCCTGGTTGAAGATGTCGCCGGTCTCCTTGTATGCCTGGAAGGCGTCGCAATCCAAAACCTCAGACCAGATGTAGCTGTAATAGCCGGCGGTGTAGCCGCCACCCATCGTGTGGTTGAAATAGGTCGTGCGATAACGCGACGGGATCTGTTTCAGCAAGCCACGACGGCCCAGCGTCTGATCCTCGAACGCCATCACGTCGAGGTTGGCCGGCACGTTGTTGGTCTGGTCGACGAACTTGATCACGTTCTTGTCGGTCGGATCGCCGCTCAGCGCGTGGAAGTCCATATCCAGGTAAGAGGCCGCCAGATACTCGACCGTAGCGAAGCCCTGACCATATTTGCCGCTCTTGTCGAGCTTCTCGATCAACTCGGCCGGGATCACCTCGCCCGTCTCATAATGTTTCGCGTAAACCTTCAAGACCTCCGGCTCGAACACCCAGTGCTCCATCACTTGAGACGGCAGCTCGACGAAGTCGCGAGCACGCCCGACACGCCATAATAGTGCACATCCTTGAAGAGGTTATGCAAGCCATGACCGAACTCGTGGAAGACCGTCTCCGTCTCGTCGGCGTTCAACAACGCGGGTTGTCCCTCAACCGGCTTGCTGAAGTTGAAGACCGTCGTCACGATCGGGCCGAGACGCTTGCCGTCCTTATAGGTCTGCGAACGATAGCCGCCGCACCAGGCGCCACCGCCCTTGCCCGGACGTGTAAAGAAATCCATATAGAGCAAGCCCAGATAAGAGCCATCCTTGTCCTTGCACTCGAACGCCAGCGCGTCGGGATCGGGCTTCGGGATGTCTTTCACCTCCGTGAAGGTGATGCCATACAGCTTGTTGGCCACATAGAAGATGCCCTCGCGCACGTGACCCAGCTCGAAATAGGGGCGCAACTCGTTCTCGTCGAGGTCGTATTTCGCCTTCTTCGCCTTATCGAAATAGTAGCGCCAGTCCCAGCCCTCGGCCTGGAAGTCGCCGCCCTCTTTCTTGATCTCGGCGTTGATGTCGGCCAGCTCCTCCTTCGCCTTCGCGAGAGCCGGCGTCCACAGGCGATCCAACAGGTCGTAAACGTTCTTCTCGTTCTTGGCCATGTTCTCCTCGAGCACATAAGCGGCATAATCCTCATAACCCATCAGCTTCGCCTTCTCCAGACGAACGGTCACCAGCTCCTTAACGACCGCGTTGTTGTCGTTCTCGTTGCCGTTGTTGCCCCGGTTAATATAAGCCTTGAAGATCTTCTCGCGCAGCGCACGGTTGTCGGCATATTGCAGGAAAGGCATGACGCTCGGGTTGTGGAGCGTGAAGATCCATTTGCCCTCCATGCCCTTGTCCTTGGCGGTCTGCGCAGCGTTGGCGACAACATCAGCCGGCAGTCCCGACAGGTCCTCCTGCTTGTCGATCACCAGCTCAAAATCGTTAGTCTCGCGCAAGACATTCTGGCCGAATGTCAGCTCGAGCACGGAGATGCGCTCGTTCAGCTCGCGCAACTTGGCCTGATCGGCCTCCGAGAGGTTGGCGCCGCTGCGTACGAAGCCCTTATAAGTCAACTCGAGCAATTTCTTTTGCTCCTTATCGAGATTCATCTGTCCCTGATTGTCATAAACGGCCTTCACACGGGCGAACAACTTCGGGTTCAAGCTGATGTCGTCCGAGTGCTTGGAAAGCATGGGATAGATCTCCTGCTCCAGCGCCTGGATCTCCTCGGTGGTATTGACGCTCGCCTGACCGCCAAACGCGTACATCACCTTATTCAACAACTCGCCACTCTGATCCAAAGCGACAATCGTATTCTCGAAAGTGGGCGCTTCCGAATTGTTGATGATCGCGTCGATCTCATTCTTGTGCTCCTCCATCGCCCGCTCGAACGCCGGCTTGTAGTGCGCGACCTGGATCTGGTCGAAAGGCGGCACCCCATAAGGTGTCGTATATTCCGAGAAGAAAGGATTCGCGGAGGAATTCCCATCACTACCACTTTGCCCTTGGGAGGTACAAGCTCCCATGATAACGGCTAAACCCGCCACATAAAGTAACTTTTTCATTCTTTTTGCTTAAAAAAATTCGACGGCAAAAATAGGGAAAAGGCTAGATTTTTATATAGATTTGTAGACAAAAAATAAATATTATGAACGAAAACAGAATTTGTGAGCTGTTTGGGATCCAATATCCCATCATACAGGGAGGCATGGTTTGGTGCAGTGGTTGGCGGCTTGCCGCGGCGGTCAGCGAGGCGGGCGGTCTTGGCCTGATCGGCGCGGGCTCCATGCATCCCGAGACCTTGAGAGAGCATATCCAAAAGTGCCAGGCGGCGACCGCCAAGCCGTTTGGCGTCAATGTCCCGTTGATGTATCCCGAGATCGAGACGATCATGCGGATCATCATCGACGAGGGCGTGAAGATCGTCTTCACCTCGGCCGGCAACCCGAAAACATGGACCGCGACCCTGAAGGAGAAGGGCATCAAGGTGGCGCACGTCGTCAGCAGCTCGAAGTTCGCCCGCAAGTGCGAGGAGGCCGGTGTCGACGCCGTTGTCGCCGAAGGCTTCGAGGCGGGCGGCCATAACGGGCGCGAGGAGACAACGACCCTTTGCCTCATCCCCGCCGTACGCCGGGCGACAACCTTGCCGCTCATCGCCGCCGGTGGCATCGGTACGGGCGACGCCATGCTGGCCACCTTCGCATTGGGCGCTGAGGGCGTGCAGGTCGGCACCCGCTTCGCCCTGACCAACGAGAGCTCGGCGCACGAGAACTTCAAGCGACTCTGCCTCTCGCTCAACGAGGGCGACACGAAGCTGCTGCTGAAGAAACTCTCGCCCACACGACTGGTGAAAGGCGGATTCACGACCACCGTCGAGGAGGCCGAGGCCCGTGGCGCGAGCGTCGAGGAGCTGCGCGAGCTGCTGGGCAAAGGACGCGCCAAGAAGGGCATCTTCGAGGGCGATCTCGAGGCGGGCGAACTGGAGATCGGCCAGGTGGCCGCCCTGTTCCGCGAGCAGCAAAGCGCCCGAGAGGTGATCGAGGAGATGATCCGCGACTTCGAGGCCGCCAAGAGCCGCCTGTTATAAAAGAGCCTTGTCACAATTTATAATTCCCCGCCCGGCACGAAAGGCATTCCGAAAGCATCGGGAACCGTGCCGGGCGGGGAAAATCCGTAATTGGGGTATTTCTATCGGTAATCGTGGTACGAGCCGAAAATCGCGTGATGCCTAATTTTGTCTCAGTCCAAATAAAACACCAGGTATCATGAAAAAGAAATCAATAATAGCGGGCGCGGCGCTCGCGGCATCATTCGCGGCGTTGATCTTATGCGCGCCCTCCTTATCGGCCCAAACAACGGAGACTCGCCCGTTAATCTTCCCGGCCGAATCGGTCGCCTCCACCGACTATAACACGGGCAAAGTCTACTTCTCCCTCCTGAAAAGCACCGGCAACACGATGATCACCCATTTCCGGTTCACGGCGGGAAGCCGCAACTTCTGGCACTATCATCCCGCGGATCAGACCTTGCTGGTTCTCGATGGCGAGGGCTTCTATCAAGAGGAAGGCGGCCCCAAACGGACCATCAGGAAGGGCGATGTCATTGTCTCGCCCCCAAATGTCAAGCATTGGAACGGCGCGACGCCCGAACAGGACCTGATCTGTATTACGGTAACCGAATCCGCCCTGGACGGACATGCCGTCCAGCTGAGAGCCGTCACGGACGAGGAATACGGTAAAAAGCAATAAAAACAAACAAGAATCCCCTTCCCGGCACCTGATCCAATAATCATATGCCGGAAAGGGGAAACGATTCCTCTATCCTCAATCCGCAAATAGGCTCCGGGCGATGCCCATCTCCAATCCGCGGAGCTCGGCCAGACCACGCAGGCGGCCAATGCAGGAATAACCCGGATTGGTCGTCTTCCGCAGGTCGTCCACCATCTGGTGTCCATGGTCGGGACGCACCGGGATCGAGACGCCACGCCGTTGCTCCACCTCGAGCAAGGCTTTCATCAAGCCATACATATCCACGTCGCCCTCCAGATGGTTCGCCTCATAGAAATTGCCCTGGGCGTCGCGCTTCGTGCTGCGCAGGTGAACGAAGTTGATCCGGTCGCCAAACTCGCACATCATGGCCACCAGGTCGTTGTCGGCCCGCACGCCAAAAGAGCCGGCGCAGAGGCAAAGGCCATTCGACTTGTTGGGCACACGAGCCACCAGCTGACGGAAATCGTCGGCCGTCGAGAGGATACGGGGCAAGCCCAGGATCGGATAAGGCGGATCGTCGGGATGGATCACCAGGTCGACATCGCAGGCGTCGGCCACCGGCGTCACCTCCTGAAGGAAATAGACCAGATTGTCGCGCAGCCGCTCCGCGTCGATCCCCTTATAGCGGTCGAGCGCCTCCTGGAACTGGGCCAGCGTGAAGCTCTCCTCCGAGCCGGGCAAGCCGGCGATCATATTGCGGGTCAGGAGCTGGATCTCCGCCTCGTCCATCCGCTCATAGCGGGCCTTGGCACGAGCCTTCTCCTCTTCGGTGTATTCATTCTCGGCACCGGGACGACGCAGGATGTGCAGGTCGAAGGCCAGGAACGCGTCGCGCTCGAAACGCAGCGCCCGCGAGCCGTCGGGCAGCTCATAAGCCAGGTTGGTACGTGTCCAGTCGAGGACCGGCATGAAGTTGTAGGTGACGCAACGGATGCCACAAGCGGCCAAGTTGCGCAAGCTCTCCTTATAATTGTCGATGTAACGCTGGAAATCGCCTGTCTGGGTCTTGATGTGCTCATGCACCGGCACGCTCTCGACCACGCTCCAAGTCAAGCCGGCCTCGGCGATCATCGCCTGCCGTTTCCGGATCTCCTCGACCGTCCAGACCTCGCCGTACGGGATGTGATGAAGGGCGTGCACCACGTCGGTCGCGCCCGCCTGGCGGATGTCCCAAAGGCTGACCGGGTCGTTCGGCCCGTACCAGCGCCACGATTGCTTACATAATATCATATTCTATAGTCCTTATAAAAAGTGTTAGACATCAATTAAATGGAAAAGGCGTCGAATCCACCGTCGATCACGGTCAACGTGCCCGACACGAAGCGAGACGCGTCGCTCGCCAGCCATTG
>USAD01000185.1 GCA_900552415.1 uncultured Parabacteroides sp. | reverse complement strand
AGGGAACAACGTACATGCCCAAAATATTCCCGGCGCATCGTTTCGCCTGTCTTGGGGTTCGGAATGCCGGGATAATAATCAAGGTAAAGCGTTTCCTTTCCGGTGTTGAGCATCCGGAAGCGTAGCGTTACTTTCGTTGTCTTTGATTTCCTCATGATTCCTTATTTTTAAGTTTGTCAATATGCTGTTTACTGTAATAGAGCTTGCCATTAAGCCGCTTCTTCGGGATTGCGTACCGGGAAACAAATACCCTGACAGCTTGCTCTGTCATACCGTAGATTTCCATTACTTCGGATGTCGTTATCCAATCTGCAAGGTTGGAGAGGGTGTCGTCAAATCCTCGTTTCCTGAAATACGCATCCATCCTGCTTTTGGCTATCAATGTCCGTGTACCTGCTTTCTTGGTAGGTATGTTCTCCGCATTGATATTCTTTCTTATCCGGTGCCGGAGCAAACCGTATTTTTCCGTAATCTCATCGATGGTGTACCATTCATCAATGGGCTTGCGTTCTCCGGTTGTCAGCACTTCGTAAGGTTCTACCTCATCGAACAAGGCTTCTATGTCCTTTTTGCGTATCAAAGTCGTGCGCTGCGATAGACGCTTTGCCGGGATGATACCTCTTACTACATTGCGATAAATAGTCCATCGGCTTACTCCCATAAGTGTAGCAGCTTCGGAGATAGAAATATAATCCTGTCTGGATAAGTCCACCTTTGCCCGTTCCCGTTTCGTCTTGGATGCCATAGAAGCGGATAAGGAAATAACCTCTTTGCGTTTGATAGCTCGGTATGCTTTACAATTACATTCATGTGAGCAATAACGTGCTGTTTGCGTGTACGCTTCAAACTCGCGTCCGCAAAACTCGCATACTTTCTTTATCGGTTCTTTCGCTTTCATATCCGTATCTTTTCACACCTATTTATGTTGCTCTACGTTGCTACACGTTGCAGTAAGTAGCAAATGGAGATTTTATATCTTATGTGCTATGTTGCAAACGGTGATTAAATACGCTTAAATGTGGTACAAATAATCCTCATTTTGCATCGTGGTACATAAGTGGTACAAATATACAATAAACAAATGGATAATAAAACGAAGTAACAATAAATTTACAGACAAAGAAAAACCGCTATAATAGATAATATTATAACGGTTTTATGATAGATGCTATTTCTTTGTTTATTACCAATTACTTTCCGATGCAAAAATGCCTGAATATGTTCCCGAGCACCTCGTCGGTCGTCACCTCGCCGACGATATCGGAGAGGTGGAAGAGGCATTCGCGCAGGTCTTGCGAGATGAAATCGCCCGACAGGCCGTCGTCGAGGCCTTCGCGCACACGGCGGATGGCGTCGAGGGCATGCGTCAGGGCCTCGTAGTGGCGGACGTTGCTGACGATCACGTCGTTGCGCGAGACGGAAGGGATCTGGGCCGCCTCGACCAACAGCGCCTCGAGCCGGTCGATGCCCTCCTTGTGTTTCGCCGAGATGGCGATCGTGCGGGTGCGCTCCGGAAAGCCGTCGAGCGGGATATCGGCGCCCCGGGCGATGTCGGACTTGTTGAGCACCAGGATGAGCCACTTGTCGCGGCAGAGCGGCAGGATCTTGCCGGAGAGCTGGGCGACCTGCTGGGCGGCTTCCGCCTGGTCGATGACCCAAAGCACGATCTCCGCCTGCTCCAGCTTCTGGAAGGTGCGCTCGATGCCGAGGCTCTCGATCGCGTCGTGGGTGTCGCGGATGCCGGCCGTGTCGATGAACCGGAACTGGAGGCCACTGATGTAGATGGTGTCCTCGATCACGTCGCGCGTGGTGCCGTGGATGTCGCTCACGATGGCTTTCTCCTCGTTGAGCAGGGCGTTGAGCAGCGTCGATTTGCCGGCGTTGGTCTCGCCGATGATGGCGACGGGAATGCCGTTCTTGATGGCGTTGCCCACCTTGAATGAGCCCGCCAGGCGGGCGATCACCGTCTCGATGCGGCCGGCCAGCGCCTTCAGCTCCGTGCGGTCGGCGAACTCCAGCTCCTCATGGTCGGCGAAGTCGAGCTCCAGCTCCATCAGCGAGGTGATGTGGAGCAGTTGCTCGCGAAGGGCTTTCAGCTCGCGGCTGAACCCGCCACGCATCTGGCTCATAGCCAGGCGATGCTGGCCGGCCGAGGTGGAGGCGATCAGGTCGGCCACCGCCTCGGCCTGGCTCAGGTCCATCTTGCCGTTCATGAAGGCCCGCTGGGTGAACTCGCCGGGCTTGGCCAGGCGGCAGCCTGTGGCGACCAGCGCCCGCAAGACGCGTTGCTGTATGTAGGTCGACCCGTGGCAGGTGATCTCGACCGTGTCCTCGCCCGTGAAGGAGTGAGGCGCCCGGAAAAGGGCCATCATCACGTCGTCGATCGTCTCGCCGCCCTCGGCCAGCGTGCCGTAGGTGAGCGAGTAGGCCGGTTGGGCGGAAAGGGTCTTTCCGGCCCGCCGTGCCTGGAACAGGCGGTCGCAAATGGCGATGGCCTCGGGGCCCGATACGCGGATGACCGCGATGCCGCCCACGCCGGGCGCGGTCGATATGGCGCAAATTGTCTCGTTTGTCATGAACGGAAGTTTATCTGGTTCTGCTTTTAGATATGAATAACCTGGTTTAGACCGTGATCAGCTCGTAGGCGCGGGTTCCGATGCCCCGTTTCTCGGCATGCTCGAGGCCGGCTTGCCAGTTGGTGTCGGGGTGCATCAGGTGGAACTTGTCGCAGTTCTCGAGATGACCCTCGTGCGGCTTCTCCGACAGGCGGTTGTTGGTCTCGAGGATGGGCGGCCTGGTTGACCAGGTCGGCGCAGGCCTCATCGAGGGCGACGGGATCGAACGAGGCGAGCATGCCCAGGTCGGGGATGATCGCGGCGTCGTTGTGGTTCCAGCAGTCGCACTCCGGCGAGACGTTCATGATGAAGCTGACGTGGAAGTTGGGCTTGTCTTTCAGGACAGCCTCGGTATATTCGGCGATCTTGTAGTTCAGGTTCTCGGAGGTGTCCCACTCGCCCAGGACGGCGCCCTCGAACTGGCAAAGCGCCACGCACTGGCCGCAGCCGACGCATTTCGAGTAGTCGATCACCGCCTTGCGCTCGCCGTCGAGGTGGATCGCCTGGTGGCGGCAATGGGTGACGCAGATGTTGCAGCCGCGGCAATGCTCACGGTCGATTTTGGGTTGCGAGGAGGCGTGCAGCTCCATCTTGCCGGCGACGCTCGCGCAGCCCATGCCGAGGTTCTTGAGCGCGCCGCCGAAGCCGGCCTGCTCGTGGCCCTTGAAGTGGTTCATCGAGATGATGATGTCCGCGTCGGCGATGGCCGATCCGATCTTCGGCGCCTTGCAATACTCGCCGTCGATCTCGATCTCGCGGCACTCGGTGCCCTTCAGGCCGTCGGCGATGATCACGTCGCACTTGGCCGAGATCGGGTTGAAGCCATTCTCCATGGCGCTCTGCAGGTGGTCGACAGCGTTCGAGCGACGGCCGGAGTAGAGCGTGTTACAATCGGTCAGGAAAGGCTTGCCACCCAGCTCGCGGATCAGCGTCGCCAGGCGAGCGGCGTAGTTGGGGCGGATAAAGGCCATGTTGCCCGGCTCGCCGAAATGGATCTTGATCGCCACGAACTGGTCCTTGAAATCGATATTCGTGATTCCGGCGCGGCGCACGAGGCGCTCCAGCTTATCGAGCAGGTTGCTCTTGGGGTTCGTGCGCAAATTGGTGAAATAAACTTTTGATGCTGCCATAACTCTTAGTATATAGTTCTACTGGTATATATGTAATTCTGCGCGAAATTAGCATAAATTCAGTGATTCCGTCGTCGTGTTCCAGGGATTTTCGATTAAGTTCGCGTGAGATAACATTAAAACAGCAGAGATCATGTGGAATATAAAGAAAGAGAGGAGGACGATCCGGAAGTATCAGGAGAAGAGCATTCCGGAGTCGTTGTTGAATGAGTTGCTCGAGGTGGCCGCACGGGCGTCGAATACGGGTAACATGCAGTTGTACAGCGTGGTCGTCACGCGCGATCAGGCGATGAAGGAGCGTCTGGCGCCCGCCCATTTTAACCAGCCGATGGTGACCTCGGCGCCTGTCGTGCTGACGGTCTGCGCCGACGCCAACCGCTTCGTCAAGTGGGCGGAATGCCGTGAGGCCGAGGCCGGTTTCGACAACCTGCAGACCTTCATGGCGGCGACGATCGACGCGTGCCTGTTCGCCCAGAACTTCTGCGACGCGGCCGAGGAGGCCGGACTGGGCATCTGCTACCTGGGCACGACGACCTACAACGCCGACCAGATCATCGGGATTCTGGGCCTGCCGAAGTTGGTGGTGCCGATCGTCACCCTGACAGTGGGTTATCCGGCCGAGCCGTTGCCCGACCAGCCCGAGCGCCTGCCGCTGGCGGCCATCGTTCACGAGGAGCGTTACGCGGATTATACGCCCGAGGCGATTGACACGCTCTATGCCGACAAGGAGGCGCTCGAGGTGAACCGCCAGTTCGTCCGCGAGAACAACAAGAAGACGCTGGCGCAGGTCTTCACCGACATCCGTTATACGAAGGCGAACAACGAGCATTTCTCGGAGGTGCTGCTGCGGACGCTCCGCGAGCAGGGCTTCATGGGCAAGCTCTAGGCCTCTTGAGGGCTGTTGCCACCCACGATCTCGAGCAGGATCGCGGCGAAGGCCTGGGCCGACCGTTTGCGATAGCTGCCCCGCGGCCAGAACAGGAAGCCGCGCGAGGCCAGCTTGTCGGCGTAAAGGATCGGGATCTGGACCAGGTTCGGCTCGCCGTGGGTGGCCGCCTTGGTGAGGATCGTGCCCCAGCGACCGCCGGCGAGGGCATGAAGGATGGTGTGCACGTCGTTCATCTCGACGCTGACCGTCAGCTCGAGGTGGTGCTTGCGGCGCAGCTCCTCCACCTTCTTGCGCGTGGCGAATCCCTTGCCGGGCAGGATCAGCGGCACCCGCGAGAGGCGCCCGAGCGTGATGGAGGGCAAGGCCGCCAGCGGGTGCGACTGGTGGACGACGAAATAGAGCCTCGAGGTGAACAAGGGCATCGTCTCGAAAGGCTCGTGGCTGTCGTCGGCCTGTTCGGGCATTCCTTCCGGCTTGAACGAGAGGACGAAATCGAGGTCGTTGCCGCCCAGCCGCTCGAGCAGCTCCTCGGACGTGGCGAAGATCACCTCAATCCTTATCTTCGGATAATTCTGGCTGAACCGCCCCAGCGCGGCGATCAGCAGCGGGCTCATGCTGTAGGTCACCCCGATCCGCAGCTCGCCCGTCTCGATCCCTTTCAGGTCGCGGATGATCTGCTTGCCGTTCTCGGCGTCGTGGATCGCCTTGGTGGCGTAGGGAAGGAAGGCCAGTCCGGCCTCGGTGGGCACGACACGCTTGCCCACACGGTCGAAGAGCGGCACGTCGAGCTCGTCTTCCAGTTGCTTGACCTGTTGCGAGAGCGTGCTTTGCGAGATGTGCAACAAGCGGGCCGCTTCCGAGAAATTCCTCAGCTCGCAAGCCGCCTTGAAATATTTCAGTTGACGCAGTTCCATACTTATCTTTACTTATCGTTTTTGCCTATCGATCTTATCGAAAAAATGATTTTCGCGAATATATGGATTTATCTTCGCTCGTCCTATTTTTGCCTTTGACGAAAGACGAAAAAGGAAATGAAGATGACTATCCAATCCAAGCAGACGAGGGGACAAAAAGCCGTCGTACTCTATTATAGCCATAAGGGGAAAACCGCCCGTTATGCCCGCGAGATCGCCATGTATCTTTGGTCGAAGGGTCTGAGTGTCAGCCTGAGCGCCGTCACGGATTATGATCCCGCC
>USAD01000184.1 GCA_900552415.1 uncultured Parabacteroides sp. | reverse complement strand
GCTGTGTTTATTAATCATAAGACACAGCCCCGTTTCTGTTGAATTCGTTGGTTTACTCGTTATTTGAGTAACGCCTCGATCTTAGCGACAAATTTGTCTTTTGTGGTCGCGCCAACGATCTTATCTACCATCTTGCCATCTTTCAGGAAAACGACAGTAGGGATGTTGCGTACGCCGAATTGGCTAACGACCTCATCGTTGTTATCTACGTCCATTTTGCCGATTACTACACGGTCGCCATATTCGTTATGCAACTCGTCGATAATCGGTGAAACCATGCGGCAGGGGCCACACCATTCTGCCCAAAAGTCGAGAACCATGGGCTTTCCAGAGTTCACGTACTCCTGGAAATTCGCGTCTGTAATTTGTAATGCCATCTTTTCTTAGTCTTTGTTTTTAAGTCCCCAAAAATACGAAAACTTTCGATCGTGGGACGATTCTATCCATTAATTTTAAAGTCGATATTGTCGTTCTCCTTTAGGAAATCGACAAGCTCTCGTGTTACGTTCAGTTTTGTTCCATGGGCGAAAAGGTTGAGTGAGACGTTGTGCTCACCATCAACTACCCGAAAATATAACAAGCTGTTGCCCGGATTGTTCTTGATCAGGGTTGATAGCTCATTGAGAGTTGGTTCATCGAGGTCATGGATTGGGACCGTGATGCAGATTTTCTCGATCAGTTGGTCTTTCTTGTCTTGCATGAGATCGACACTGAGTATCCGGAAATCCATCTTGGCCGGGTTCCATTTGCCGGGTTCCATGCGTGCGTGGATTAATAGGTAGATGCCCGGTTTTGCGTATTTGCTGAAATTGAAATAATCGGGTCCGAAGAGTGGAATCTCGCCACTGCCGGTGAAATCCTCAATCTTGATGATTCCGTAGGGCTTACCGTTTTTGGTTGTACCTTCACGGAAAGCAGTAACAATTCCTCCCATCAGCAGGTCGCCACGTCCGGCGAGTGCGTCGCGATCGGCTAGTTCCCCCATTCCCGTATTGCAAACATAACTAAGGATGATACGATAAGGATCGAGTGGATGGGCTGACAGATAGATTCCGACCAACTCTTTTTCTTTGTTGAGTCGTTCCAGGTCACTCCAACGTTCAGCTTGTGGAATTTCCGGCTTAGTGATGGCGACGAAACCACTGTCGCCGAATAGGGAATTGCCCGCGGTCTGTTTGTCCACTTGGTATTTGTTGCCATAGCGAACCAGCGTGTCAAGGAAGAGTTCTCCCCGGCCGTTATCGGCGAAGAACTGCTCTCGTTGGATCTTGAAATTATCGAACGCTCCGGCTAAGGCAAGCGACTCGATGTTTTTCTTGTTGCAAGTTGTCAGGTTTACCCGCTCCACGAAATCGAATATATCCTTGTAGGGACCGTTCTTTTGCCGTTCCTCAATAATGTTTTGTACAGCGGATTCACCAACGCCCTTAACTGCACCTAAACCAAAACGGATGTTCTTTTGTTTGTCGACACCGAATTTAAGGTACGATTCATTGACATCCGGGCCAAGTACCTGAATACCCATTGCCCGGCACTCATCCATGAACTTGGTGATATCCGTGATGTTTGACAAGCTTCGACTGAGTACGGCCGCCATATATTCCGATGGATAATTCGCTTTCAAGTAAGCTGTTTGGTAGGCTACCCACGAATAGCAGGTCGCATGACTTTTGTTGAATGCGTATGAGGCGAACTTCTCCCAGTCGGCCCAAATCTTGTTAAGCGTATCGAGCTGGTAGCCGTTAGCCTGACCGCCTGTCATGAATTTTTCCTTCAAGGCATTCATTTTGTCGATCAGTTTCTTTCCCATCGCTTTTCGCAGGGCATCACTCTCACCACGAGTGAAGTTTGCCAACAAACGGGAGAGAAGCATGACCTGCTCCTGATAGACCGTAATACCGTAGGTGTCTTTCAGGTAACGCTCCATCACCGGGATATCGTATTTGATCTCCTCCTTGCCATGTTTACGGGCGATGAAAGAGGGAATGTAATCCATAGGTCCCGGACGATAAAGGGCATTCATCGCGATCAGATCCTCGAATTTGGAGGGCTGAAGCTCTTTCAGGTATTTCTGCATGCCGGCAGACTCGAATTGGAACGTACCGGTGGTCTTTCCGTCGCAGTAGAGTTTATAAGTAGCCGGGTCCTCAAGACTGATGTGATCGATGTCGATTTCATGTCCTGTGGTCTGCTGGATATTCTCGACCGCCTCCTTAATAATGGAAAGGGTCTTCAGGCCAAGGAAGTCCATCTTGATCAATCCGGTCTCCTCGATGACGGACCCCTCATATTGGGTGACAAGCATCTCCTCGCCCGTGTCCTTATCTTTAGCGGTGCTGACAGGAACGACGTCCGAGATATCGTAACGACCAATGATAACGCCACAAGCGTGTACTCCGGTATTACGCACGTTACCTTCGAGCATTTGAGCATATTTCAAGGTGTCCCGGGCCAAGGGATCACTGCCGTTAGCCGCTTCACGTAATTCCGGTACGTAGTTGATCGCGTCGCCCAACTTGAACTTTTTCATGTCGGGAATCTTGTCAGGCACCAATTTGGCCAGACGGTTTGCCTCGGCGAGCGGTAACTTCTGTACACGAGCTACATCCTTGATGGCTGATTTCGTAGCCATTGTACCATAGGTGATGATATGGGCGACTCGTTCGGCGCCATATTTCTCGGTTACCCAACGAAGGACTTCGCCTCGCCCGTCATCATCGAAATCGGTATCGATATCGGGCAAGGAGATACGGTCCGGGTTCAAGAAACGCTCGAACAGCAGGTCGTACTTGATCGGGTCGATCTTCGTGATGCCAAGGCAATAGGCTACAGCCGATCCCGCCGCCGATCCACGGCCTGGTCCGACTGAAACTCCCAGCTCCTCACGTGCGGCCCGGATAAAATCTTGCACGATCAGGAAGTAGCCAGGGAAACCCATGGTCTTCATGATGTGCAGCTCGAAGTTCAGTCGTTCTTTTACCTCGTCGGATAGGGGATCGCCATAAAGATGACTTGCTCCCTCGTATGTTAGTTTAGCCAGATAATCAGCCTCCAATTTGATGCGGTAGAGCTTGTCGTAACCGCCCAACTTCTTGATTTTGCTTTTGGCCTCTTCCTCGCTTAATACGACTTGTCCATTCTCGTCGCGGGTGAATTCATTGAAAAGATCTTCTTCCGTGAATTTTGTCCGATAGGATTCTTCCGTACCGAACTCCTCCGGAATGGCAAAGGTTGGCATGATGGGACCGTGATCAATAGAGTAGAACTCTACCTTATCGGCGATCTCGAGCGTATTGCTTAAGGCTTCGGGAACGTCGGCGAAGATTTTATTCATCTCGGCGGTTGTTTTCATCCATTCTTGCTTGGAGTAGCGCATACGGTTCGGGTCGTCGAGATCTTTTCCGGTACTAAGGCAGATTAATCGGTCGTGAGCTTCGGCATCTTCTTCGTTGACGAAGTGGACATCGTTGGTGGCAATTAATTTGATCTGATGTTTATGTGCCAACTCAACTAATACCTTGTTGACCTCCTGCTGGTGAGGAAAGATTGTACAATCGGCATTCGGGTCATGCGTTTCGTGTCGTTGCATCTCCAGATAATAGTCGTCGCCAAAGAGGTTCTTAAACCAAAGTACAGATTCTTCTGCCTGTTTGAGTTGCCCCTTCATGATAAGTTGTGGAATCTCACCTCCAAGACAAGCGGAGCAGACGATCAGGTCCTCGTGATATTGTTCAAGCAGTTCTTTGTCAATACGTGGACGTCCGTAGAAACCTTCTGTCCATGAGAGGGAGACCATCTTGATCAGGTTCTTGTAGCCGTTCAGGTTCTTGGCCAGCACGATAAGGTGCCAACCGCTTCGGTCATCTTGTGTGGCGAGCTTGCTGTGCCGTCCGTGACGTGCGCAATAGCATTCACAACCGATGATCGGCTTGAAGATTGAGGCTTCAGCCTCCTGAATCTGCTTTTCCAGTTCAGCCTTCTTTTGGTTGTCCTCTTCAGTGAGAGGTTCTGCTTGGCTGTTGATCTTGTCTAACTCTTTTTGAGCCTTCTTGATGGTGTCCTTATATTTGCCGTTCTTCTTGTTTACCTTGTTGAAGAACTCCTTGATTCCGAACATTACTCCGTGGTCGGTGACGGCGATAGCTCGCATGCCATCCTTATGCGCCTTGTCGATAAGCGCGTCAATGGAGGCTTGTCCATCCAACAAAGAGTATTGGGTATGTACGTGCAGATGAATGAAAGGTTCCATAGGATAATATATATGTAAAGATGGATGTCTGGTGAAATACGTCGGTAAAGATACGATTTTATTGTCATTGGTTGTTTGGACGATTGTCAGTTTATTCTTTTTTCTCGGTTTATATTGTTTGATTTATTTAGTATATAGGCAAATATAAGTTTTTTATCTAAATTTGTCGCAAGTTCGATTTTAGGAACTTTGTTGTAATGTTAAGATTCATAGTCATGAGAAAGATTATATTGTTATTGGGCGCGATCATGATGATAGCCATTGTTCCGGCGATGGCGCAAGTGGAGTTTGGAGTACGTGTCGGTGGAGCTTATTCGTCGTTGATACAGAAGATAAACCGTACTTATGAGTCGGGGGCCCGTTTCGGTTATAGTGTGGCGGGCTTGGCCGATATTCATTTGAAAAATCGTTGGTCACTTCGTCCGGAGATTGCGATTATAAATCAAGGCGGCTCCTATTATTCCGCGCAATCGATTGACGGAATGTCGCTCTATAACTCTTGTAAATATTATTCATTGCAAATTCCGGTGAATGTTGCTTACAACTTCATGTTCACTGATGTGCGCTTGAGTGTTTTTGGTGGTCCGGTGTTTGATTGGTCGTTTGCGGGTAAGATGGACAGTCGTGAGCAGAATTCCGATCTTTTATTCGGAATGACAGCCGAGAAGGACCTTAAGCCATGCGATTTCGGAATTAGCCTTGGTTTGGCGGTTGAATACAGCAATTTCTTTTTCTCGATCAACTCTATCTGTGGAGCGATCGATCGTCGTGCGGTGAAGCGTGAGGGAGAGACTTCCGTCTATCAGAATAACGTCACGCTTTCGTTGGGCTATTTCTTCCGCAAGAAGGCTAAATAACGAGCGTTCCCGATTATCCGTTTGATTTACAAGAAAAATAAATTGGGATCGCTTGGTTATTCAAAGAAAAACCGTACCTTTGCAAGCCGATTATTATCAAATTGTACTAAAAGTTTAGTTCTTAATCGGTTGTCACGTCATGTGTCCGTCGTGGCAATTCGGTTAGGGCGTTTTTTGAGTTATTAATTAATTTAATTTTTTAGCAGTGGATACTTTAAGTTTTAAGACCGTTTCCACGAACAAAGCAACTGTAAACAAAGAGTGGGTCGTGGTTGACGCGACTGGACAGACTTTGGGTCGTCTTTGCGCGAAGGTAGCGAAGCTTTTGCGCGGTAAGTACAAACCAAACTACACACCGCATGTTGACTGTGGTGACAATGTCATCATTATCAATGCGGACAAGGTCGTTCTGACAGGTAACAAATGGAACGATCGCATCTATTTAAGATATACAGGTTATCCTGGCGGCCAGAGAGAAATCACTCCTGCCCGTTTGCAGGCAAAACCGAACGGTGATGACAAGTTACTGAGAAAAGTAGTAAAGGGTATGTTGCCTAAGAACAAGTTGGGCGCAAAATTGCTGGGCAATATGTATGTATATGCCGGCAGCGAGCACAAACACGATGCTCAGAACCCGAAAATGATTGATATTAACGTACTTAAATAAGAGATAATGGAAGTAGTAAATGCATTAGGCAGACGTAAAAGTGCTATTGCACGTATTTTCGTAAGCGAAGGTACTGGAAAGAT
>USAD01000183.1 GCA_900552415.1 uncultured Parabacteroides sp. | reverse complement strand
TTAGCATCTCCTCGTCATAGTTCGCTTCCAGGACGAGGTGATTGGCCCGTGTGACATATTTACCTACTGTATCGGTGATATGGCCGACATCCGTGGCTATGGTAAACGTATGGTCGCCGTATTCGATGCAGTAGCCGACATTATCGGTACTGTCGTGTGGAACCTCGAAAGCGGTAATTCGGAAATCGCGGATCGTAAACGGAACCTCTTTCTCAATAATTCGTCGGGAGTCGCTTAGTCGCTCTTCTACGTAGCGGCTCTTGTCTATGCCCCGATGAACCTCCTCGGTCGTATGGATGGGCAGGTGATATTTCTCGCCCAGGCAGCCGACCGTTTTGATATGATCCGCATGATCGTGTGTTATGATGACTCCGGCGATGTTACCGAAGTCGATCATATATTCTTTAAGGACCTTTCTTATGGTCCGTATGCCGATGCCGGCGTCAATCAAAATCCCGAAGTCTGGTGTCCCCAGGTAATAGCAGTTGCCGCTGCTTCCACTGGCTAGACTTAAAAATCGCAATTCCATAATTCTCGATCTTTATTGCCAAGTGATCAGGGACGAAAGGTCTCGGGGATGGTGACTTCTCCGATCAGGGAACAATTCATGTGTTCCTTAACCTCTTCCGGACTGAGTCCATGGCCAAATAAAAACATTAATTTTACGACAGCGCTTTCCGTGGTGCTATCGAACCCGCTGATCACGCCAGCCTCAAGAAGTTTGTGGCCGGTCTCGTAACGGTGCATCTCGACGCTTCCGGCCCGGCATTGCGTGACGTTTACGATGACGATTCCCCGGTCGACTGCCTCTTTTAATGAATGCAAGAACCATTCTTGCGATGGAGCATTGCCGCTGCCGAACGTTTCCATGACAACACCTTTCAGCCCCGGAATGTTCAAGATGCTTTCCACGACTTGTTGTGAGATGCCCGGGAATATTTTCAGGATCGCGATGTTGCGATCGAGAAGATAATGGGGTTTCAACGGTTTTCTGGAAACCGGATGATAGACTTGCGCCAAGTCATATTTAATGTAGATGCCGGCTTGCGCCAATGATGGATAGTTGTACGAGCGGAACGCATTGAAATTATCGGCGTTGATTTTGCTCGTACGATTTCCCCTCAACAGGACATTCTCGAAAAAGATACATACTTCGGGCACTAGGGGCACACCATTCTCCTGGGCCGCCGCGATCTCGATAGCTGTAATGAGGTTCTCTTTTCCATCTGTCCTCAACATGCCGATCGGCAGCTGAGAACCGGTGAGAATAACCGGTTTGCTTAGATTCTCGAGCATGAAGCTTAACGCCGAGGCTGTATAAGACATGGTGTCGGTCCCGTGAAGTACGACGAATCCGTTATATTTCTGGTAGTTCTCGGCGATGATCTTGACGATCTTCATCCATGAGTCCGGTCCGACATCGGAGGAGTCGAGTGGCGGATCGAATTGGATGGTGGAGACATTATACCCCAGCTTTTTTAACTCAGGCATATTGTCTTTCAAATGCTGAAAATTGAACGACTCAAGAACGCCGGTCTCGGGATTCTCGATCATACCAATGGTTCCGCCTGTATAGATGAGCAAAATCGATGCTCTTTCTTGTTGAGTATTTATCATAATTCTTACGAGATTACACAGGTTTATCAAAATTATTCCTCGCCTTTTAACACCGGAAGGCTAATATGGTACTTGACAGCGATGACCCGGGCCAGGAATACGCTCGTGGCCGCGGTGAATTGCGTCATGGCCTCGCTCATCGGTGTCAGGAGGCATCCCCAATATACGAGTCCCCCGAATACGCAGGCAAGCGCGTAAATATCCTTACGGAAAATCAAGGGTTCCTCGTTAATGAGTATGTCGCGCAGCATTCCGCCGAACGCTCCGGTAATTGTACCCATGACAATGGCGACCCAGATCGGGAATCCAAATTCAAGGCTCTTCGCCAAACCGACGACCATAAACAGGCCCAAACCGATCGCGTCGAATATGAAGAACGTGTTGTTCAGCCTGATGACGTATTTCCGGAAGGCGATCACGAAAAGGAGCGCCAGGCCGGAGACGATCATGTAGGAAGCCTGGGTCATCCAAAATGGAATGGTGTTCAGCATGATGTCCCTGAGCGTTCCGCCACCAACGGCGGTTACCAGACCGACAACATAAGCCCCAAACCAATCAAATTGTTTAGCGGAAGCCAGTCGAATACCACTTATGGCAAACGCAAATGTCCCAACATAGTCGCAAAGCGTGATAAAATCTATCATTTTGTTTTTACCGCGAAATTAATCAATAGTTCCCAATAATGTATATAACCCATCGAAAGATTGCTCTTTTTCTTTGGTGAATGGCGATAAACAATTTCGAGGATGACTTGTTAAACATTATATGAAGTGGAGAACTATTTTGAGACGGGGAATGTGTCGGTTTCGAGGGATGGCGTTTCTTGCTGCCTTTCTCGGCACAGCGAGTTTTTCTTTTGCCCAACGGTTTCCGATGGAAGGGGCGAGGATTTATTATGATGATTCCGTGCGGGTGATCTCTCCAAAACCATGGAAGGCTGTAGCTGAGGTTGCCGCTTTGAATCTGGGAGTTTGGGGGTTTGACCGTTTCGTAATGAATGAGGATTTCGCACGGATCAATTGGCAAACCATCAAGTCTAATTTTCGGACAGGGCCTGTTTGGGATACGGATAAGTTCTCGACAAATCTTGTGGCACATCCATATCATGGTTCACTTTATTATAATGCGGCCCGGAGCAATGGCATGAACTTTTGGCAATCCATACCTTTTACGGCGGGCGGAAGCCTGATGTGGGAGTTTTTTATGGAAGCCGAGCCGCCATCTATCAATGATATGCTGGCGACAACTTTCGGGGGAATCGAGTTGGGAGAGATAACCTTTCGTTTGTCTGATCTATTTATTGATGACCGGACGACTGGATTGGAACGTGTCGGGCGTGAGGTCCTGGCAGGCCTGGTTTCGCCGGTGCGGGGCATCAATCGCTTGATCTCAGGCGACGCCTGGCGGAAAAGCCCTTCGAAAGGGCGGTCGTTCACTTCTGTGCCCGTCCTTTTTATGCTTAGTGCCGGTCCTCGATTTCTCGCTGAGCAAGAACGGCCCGGCTCAGGAATGGCGGGTATGGAGGTTGGGCTTCGGCTGGATTATGGTGATCCTTTTAACGATGATTACTATCAGCCATACGAGTGGTTTATCCTTCGGGGTGGATTTGATTTCTTCTCGTCACAGCCTTTGATCAGTCAGGTAAGCGCTATCGGAGCCTTATGGGGAAAGAAGGTTTGGGAGAAGGGCAGCAGACGATTGGCCGCTGGCGTTTTCCAGCATTTTGACTATTACGACTCGGCATTGAAAGAGGGGAGTGGCCAATCTTCCGTACCTTATCGCATTTCCCAGACTGCGGCTTTGGGACCCGGATTGATCTATTATAAGAATGGAGATCATGACAAGGTGGATGTTTTCGCTACTTTTTACGCGAACGCTATTGGATTGGGCGCCAGCTTGTCGGATTATCTGCAACTGGAGGAGCGTGATTATAACCTGGGAAGCGGTTACAGCGTGAAGAGTTACGCCGGTGTGGTTTATGATAAGCGTTGGTCTTTCCAGTTGGATTTGGAGAATTATCATATATTTACATGGAAGGGTTACGAGCCGGGCTTGGATTGGGATAATACGGACTTGACGACACTTAATGTGCAGGGCGAGAAAAGCAATGCCAGACTAACCGTCTTCTCGGCGACGTTCGCCTATGCCTCACGGCAAGGTTGGAGCCTGGCCTGGAGCAATCGCTTTTTCTCGCGGCACACTAAATATAAGTATTTTGAAGATGTGGAGAGCTCAACTTACGACATTAAGCTCTCCTTGGGATGGCGATTTTAATTTTTCCGCTCCAGCTCTCGCAGGCTTTCCATCTTCTTCCGTCGCATGAAGTCGTAGATGCCTTCCAGGTGCTCCGTTACTTTCTGGTTGCCGAATTCGTAGACCTTAGTGACGAGGCCATCCAGGAAATCCCGGTCGTGTGAGACAACGATCAGCGTTCCGTCGTAATCCATCAGGGCTTGCTTCAGGATATCTTTTGTTTTCATGTCGAGATGGTTGGTAGGCTCGTCGAGGATAAGCAGGTTGACCGGTTCGAGCAGGAGCTTGATCATCGCCAACCGGGTACGCTCGCCTCCGGAAAGGACCTTTACCTTCTTGGCCGAATTCTCGCCACCGAACATGAACGCGCCAAGCAGATCCTTGATCTTGTTGGGGATGTCGCCCTTGGCCACGTCATCGATCGTCTGGAATACGGTCAGGTTCTCGTCGAGTAGGGAAGCCTGATTCTGGGCGAAATAACCGATTTGTACGTTATGGCCGATGGTCAATGTTCCCTCGTGATCCAGCTCTTTCATAATGCATTTAACGAGGGTAGACTTACCTTCTCCATTACGTCCGACAAAAGCGATCTTGTCGCCACGCTCGATAGTCAGGTTCGCGTTGCGGAACACGACATGGTCGCCAAAAGCTTTGGATACGCCTTCTATAATAACAGGATAGGAACCGGAGCGAGGGGAAGGCGGAAACTTCAGCCGAAGAGCGGAAGTGTCTTCCTCATCTACCTCAAGGATTTCCAGCTTCTCAAGCATTTTCACACGGCTTTGCACCTGGAGCGTCTTGGAATAGGTTCCCTTGAATCGCTCGATGAACTCCTTGGTCTCGGCGATCATCTTCTGTTGCTCGTCGTAAGCCTTTTGCTGCTGTTCGCGGCGTTCCTTGCGTAATTGCAGATATTGGCTGTAGTTTACCTTATAATCGTAGATGCGGCCCATGGTCACCTCGATGGTCCGTGTGGTGATGTGATCGACAAAAGCCCGGTCGTGACTGATGACAACAACCGCCTGGCCGCTCTCGATCAGGAAATCCTCCAGCCATTGGATCGACTCAATGTCGAGATGGTTGGTCGGCTCGTCGAGCAGCAGGACATCCGGTTTGCGCAGAAGGAGCTTTGCCAGCTCTATTCGCATACGCCAGCCACCGCTGAACTCACTGGTCTGTCGGTTGAAGTCACTTCGCTTAAATCCAAGTCCAATCAGCGTTTTCTCAATATCCGCGTCATAATTGATCTCCTCGATGGCGTAGAATTTCTCGCTCAAGGTCGAGACCCGCTCGATCAAGGCCATAAATTCGTCCGATTCGTAGTCGGTCCGGGTCTCCAGCTCCTTGTTGATTGCCTCGATTTCCGCCTCCATGGCGTGAAGGTGGGCGAAAGCTTGGGCGGTCTCGTCGAAAACGGTTCGTCCGTCTTCGGTCATCAGGTGTTGGGGCAAATAGGCGATAACCGTATCTTTGGGCGCGGAGACTTTTCCTCTGGTCGGTTCCCGGACACCCGCCAGGATCTTGAGCAGCGTCGATTTGCCA
The DNA here is from genome assembly GCA_900552415.1 of uncultured Parabacteroides sp. GTDB lineage: Bacteria > Bacteroidota > Bacteroidia > Bacteroidales > Tannerellaceae > Parabacteroides > Parabacteroides intestinipullorum. The sequence goes on along the minus strand of USAD01000183.1, from coordinate 461 downwards.
GCGCCGTTTTTACCCATCAGGGCGATACGGTCTTTCTCGTTGATAACGAAAGATATATCCGAAAAGAGGGTAGTCCCTCCGAATTCAACTGTTAATCCGTCAACAGAAATCATAAGATGAATAATATGTGAGTACTTGTTATAAAAGAGGGGCAAAGATACGGATATTCGTGATATCAGCGAAAAAAATAGAGTGAAACCCTTGTCGGTTAAATAATAAACACTACCTTTGCGCCCGAAATTGCTGATACAAGTAGCTTCATTAAAAACAAAATTCAAATTAATTCAAAATGGCAACAAAAATTAGATTACAAAGACGCGGTCGCAAAGGCTATGCCTTCTATCAGATCGTTGTTGCGGACAGCAGGGCTCCACGTGATGGAAAATTTATTGAAAGGATAGGTTCTTATAATCCGAACACTAATCCTGCTACAGTAGATTTGAACTTCGATAGAGCTTTGT
>USAD01000182.1 GCA_900552415.1 uncultured Parabacteroides sp. | reverse complement strand
GACTTCACGCCTGAGGTGAAAGGGGTGAGCGGCATCCTGGTGGTGGACGGGACGATCACGGACGGGGAGTCGGTGTTCCGGTTGAGCCGGAGCGTGGGGATCACGGACGATATCCGTTCCGCCGATACGATCACGAACGCCGAGGTAAGCGTGGAGCGGAGCGACGGGGTGTTCTTCGAGGGGAAACATGAGGGCAATGGCTTTTATCGGGTGCGTAATCTATCCCTTGACCCCGGATTGGAATATAACCTAAAGTTGAAGATAGGTGATAAGACTTATCATTCTACCGCCCTGAAACCCTTGTTTACTCCGGAGATAGATAGTGTGAGCTTCGGGAAGGCAAGCCGTGAGGAACCAACCTCTGTTTATGTCTCAACCCATGCCGATAAGGGCTCTTCTCCCTATTACCGTTGGAGTTATCGGGAGAATTGGGAGGTGCGGTCGTCTCTTTACGCCAATGCCCGGGAGGAAAATGGGCAATTGATTTGGCATAACTTGAATACCTCGGAAAATACCTATTATTGTTGGGCTAAGGATTCCTCGAAGACGTTGCTTTTGGGATCCGCGGAGAAGCTTGTGGAAAACAGGATACAAGAGCATAAAATATTAGATATTCCTTTGACTGATGAACGAGAAAGGCTTTCAGTGCTCTATCATGTGGAGGTCTCGCAAGTTCAACTGCGTAAGGATGCTTATGAGTATTTCAAGATCTTGTGGGAAGAGATCGAACGGGGTGGCGATATATTTAGCCCAATCTTATCCGCGGGTAATAATGGTAATGTTTTTTGTGATTCAGATCCAGATGAGTTGATCATTGGTTTTGTGGAGGTTGCCTCGACCACGCGAAAGTCCCTTTTTATCCCATATGATGATTTCCTGTATGAACCGGCTTCGTATTTAGACTGTTGGCTCAGCAACACGAATACGTTGCCGATAGGTAAGGCTTGGTATCGTTATCCGGAAGTGGCAGCCAATCCGCGTTGCGTGGATTGCCGGACGAAGCCGGGCGCGACGAAGAACCGCCCCGCTTGGTGGCCGAACGAGCATTATTGATTAAAAGTATTATGAGATTTTATGTGATGGATCGCTAAAATAATTCCTGATTATTTTGCTATTACATATATATATATATTTGGGATCAAATCTAAACCTAAATCCAAATGCTTATGAAGAAACAGTTTATAATCTATGTCTCTTTAGCCCTGTTGTCGCTGGCGGCCTGCATCACCGACTTCACGCCTGAGGTGAAAGGGGTGAGCGGCATCCTGGTGGTGGACGGGACGATCACGGACGGGGAGTCGGTGTTTCATCTGAGCCGGAGCGTTGGGATCACGGACGATATCCGCTCCGCGGACACGATCACGAACGCCGAGGTGAGCGTGGAGCGGAGCGACGGGGTGTTCTTCGAGGCCAAGCAAGAGTCGAAAGGCGCCTACCGGGCGATCAACGGGGCGCTCGACCCGAACCTGGAATATCGCCTGAACATCTCGCTGGATGGCAAGCATTATCAATCCACCTTCTTGAAACCTTTGATATCCGCCGGGATCGACAGCCTCAGTTACCAGAAGAAAGGGCGCGAGGAGCCGGTGACGATCCATGTGTCGAGCCATGCCGGACCGGATGATCCGCCCTATTATCGCTGGACCTATAAGGAAAATTGGGAGGTGAAGTCGGCCCTTTACGCGAACGCCCGGCAAGGCGCGAATGGGCAGATTATCTGGCATAACCCTAATACATCGGAAAATACCTATTATTGTTGGGTGACGGATTCCTCGTCGGTCTTGTTGCTGGGAACGGCCGATAAGCTGGCCGAGAACCGGCTGGTGGCGCATAAGCTGTTCGAGATCCCCTCGTCGGACGAGCGCCTGTCGGTCCTGTATCACGTGGAGGTGTCGCAGATGCAGATCCGCAAGGAGGCTTACGATTATTTCAAGATCCTTCAGGATGAGATCGAGCGGACGGGCAGCATCTTCAGCCCGATCATGTCGGCAGGCGACAACGGGAATATATTTAATGTCTCTGATCCGGATGAGCTGGTGATTGGCTATATAGAGGTGGCCACGGTGAGCCAGGAGGGAATGTTTATCGAGAATTATGGCGATCTCTATCTCCCGGAGATGAGCTTGTTGGATCGTTGCCCGGTCTTTAATGTGCATGAAGATGCGATGGCGGGCTTGGCTTGGTATAATTATCCGGATACGAAGACCTACCATCGTTGTGTGGATTGCCGTTTGAAGCCGGGCGCGACGAAGAACCGTCCCGCTTGGTGGCCGAACGAGCATTATTAGATGATCGGATCAAAATAAAACTTGGTTAACCTTATGATAAAAGAAAAGAGAACAATAGGATTGGTTGGCGTCCTGCTGTTGGCGTGGGGCGCGGCGAGCGGGCAGGCGGTGCCACCGCCTCCCGACGAGGGTGGCATTGTTTATACGAAGGTGGCGGGCAGTCAGGCCGCGCTTTATACCGGGCGGCAGGAGCCCCGTTATCCGGCCTATTGGGAGGGGCATCCCTATCTGACCACGGATGAGTTCCTGACGGGGACGCTCGCTTTCGATGGCGTGGTTTACCCGGAGGTCTGGATGCGGCTCAACACCCACATCGACGAGCTGGTCGTCCTAACACCCGACCAGCGGTTGATGATCGTCTTGCCCGCCGACCGGGTGGCATACGCCCGGATGAACGGCATGGAGATCCGTCGGTTGGAGCCAATGGGTGAGAAGGGCACGCTCGACGCCGGCTATTATGCCCGGTTGAGGGAAGGAAAATATCCGCTTTGGAAACGGGCCCGGAAATCGACGGAGCGTCGTACTGAAGGGCTGGAGATGATCTATTTCTTTAAGGAGAGCGTCGATTATTACCTGGAGATCGGGGGGCGTTTCGTCGCTGTCAACAGCAAACGGGCCTTGCTGCGCCGGCTCGAGGGGCGGCAAGCCGAGCTGAACAGCTTCATCAAGCGCCAGCAACTGAGTTTTAACAAGGCGAACCGCGAGGCGTCGATCCTGGCGGTCGTGGCCTATTACGAATCCTTAAATCCGTAAATACCATGAGAACCTCCTTTCACCTTCTATTCTTTTTGGGCGCGACGGTCGCCTGGCCGCTGGCGGCCCAGGAACAGGCACGGCCTCTTCGTGAGCTGGTCGAGACCGTTGAGCGGCAGACCGGCTTGCGGGTTGTCGGTGATCCCGCCGTGCTGGACTCGACGTTGGTGACGCCATCGGCTGGCGGCACCGATCCCATCCAGGCGCTTTCCGAGGCATTGCGCCCCGCCAAACTCTACGTGGTCCGTTACGAGGGCGACTTGATCATCAGCGGCAATCCCGACTTGACCACCGCCCTGCCCGACGACTATTTCAACGCCGTCGAGCGCCCGGTCGAGCAGGAGGCTATGGCGAGCGGACTCTCCTTGCCGGGCGAGCGCAAGGCCTCTTCCGAGAACAAGGTCTATGAGGTCGGCTCGCCAACCGCCGGGAGCGAGAAATGGTTGACATTGAGTGGCGTCGTGACCAACTTCAAGACGGGCGAGCCGTTGAGCGGAGTCGCCATCCAGCTGGGCGACGGTCAGGGCGGCACCACGACCGACAAGCTGGGGCATTACGCCTTGCGCCTCCCCTCGGGGCGGAACGAGTTGCGGATCACCGCCGTCGGCCTGAAGGACACCCGTCGCCAGTTGATGATGCACGCCTCCGGGCAGCTCGACATCGAGTTGGAGGAGCAGGTCTATGAGCTGGATGAGGTGGCGGTTTCCGCCAGCCGGATGGAGAACGTCCGGAGCACGACGTTGGGCGTGACCCGGCTTAAGATGACGGAGATCAAGAATATCCCGACCGCTTTTGGCGAGGCGGATATCCTGAAGGTGGTGATGTCGTTGCCCGGCGTCAAGTCGGTCGGTGAGGTCTCGACCGGATTCAACGTGCGGGGCGGCGCGACCGACCAGAACCTGATCCTCTTCAATGGCGGTACGGTCTATAACCCGACGCACCTGTTCGGCCTCTTCTCCGTCTTCAACCCCGACCTGGTACAAGACATGGAACTTTACAAGAGCAGCATTCCCGCCAAGTTCGGCGGACGTATCTCGTCCGTGCTCGATATCAACACGCGGGTCGGCAGCAAGGAGGAGTTCAAGGGCTCGGCGAGCATTGGTCTCCTGACCAGCCGCCTGACGCTCGAGGGGCCGTTGTTCGGCAATAAGACCTCCTACATTGTCGGTGCCCGCACCACCTATTCCGACTGGCTGCTGGGGCTCTTGCCCGAGAAGAGCGGCTATAACGACGGCCGGGCGGGCTTTTACGACCTGAACGCCTCGATCGACCACCGTTTCGACGAGAACAACAGCTTGACCGTGAGCGGTTACTTCAGCCATGACCGTTTCAGCTTCGACGATGCCGAGAAGTACGCTTACCAGAACGCCAGTGCCTCGGCACGTTGGGTACATGCCTTCAGTCCCAGCCTGACAGCGATCCTGACGGCGGGCTACGACCATTATAACAACCATACGGAGAACAGCGAAAACCCCGCGACCGCCTACGACCTGGATTTCGGTATCGACCAGTATCATGGCCAGCTCGATTTCGAGTGGCAGGCGCATGAGGCGCACCAGTTGAGCTTTGGCGCCAGCGCCCTCTCTTACGGTTTGAACCCGGGCGAGTATTTGGCGAAGGGCGACGCCTCGCTGGTACTCGACGACCGTTTGCAACGGGAAAAGGCCCTCGAGTCGGCTCTCTACGTAGGCGACAAGTGGGACATCACGCCGGCGCTCTCGGTCGAGGGAGGCGTGCGCTACTCGATGTTCAACGCCATTGGCCCCAGGAGCTTCCGAACCTATGAGCCGGACCGGATGCCGTCGCCCTCTACCGTGCTCGAGGAGCGCGAGGAGACCGGCTTCTACCAGACCTATCACGGGCCGGAGTTCCGCCTCTCGGCACGTTATGAGTTTGCCGACGGCCTGTCGGTCAAGGCGGGCTACAACACGATGCGGCAGAATATCCATAAGCTGTCGAACACTACCGTCATGTCGCCGACCGATACCTGGAAGCTGAGCGACCCCAATATCAAGCCTCAACGTGGCTGGCAGGTGGCGGCAGGCGCCTACTATAATACGCCGGGGCAACTTCTGGAATTATCTGTAGAAGGATATTACAAAAAGCTGATTGATTATCTGGATTATCGCAGTTCCGCCCAAATCCTGATGAACCACCATCTGGAGACGGATGTCATCAATACGGAGGGATATGCTTACGGCGTGGAATTCCAGGTGAAAAAACCGGCTGGAAAACTGAACGGGTGGATGAGCTATACTTATTCGCGCACTTTCTTGCGTCAGAATGATCCGCGCATAGCCCGTCCCATCAATGGTGGAGAATGGTATCCGACCGAGTATGACAAGCCGCATGACTTCAAGCTTGTAGGCAATTACAAGTTTACCCGCCGTTACAGCATGTCTTTCAATATGGATTACAGTACGGGCCGTCCCACCACAATTCCTGCCGGGCAATACTACGACCAGGGTTTGAAGAAAATGCAGGTTTACTATACCGACCGTAACAGTTATCGTGTTCCCGACTATTTCCGTATGGATTTGTCGTTCAATATTGAACCCAGTCACCACCTGACATTGTTGACCCACAGTTCCCTTTCTTTCGGTATCTATAACCTGACCGGAAGGAAGAATGTGTACTCTGTCTATTTTGTGTCCGAGGAGGGTAGGATTCAAGGATACAAGATGTCCATATTCGGTGCTCCCATTCCTTTTGTTACTTATAATATTAAATTCTGAAAGGGTATGAAGAATAAAGTATATTGGGTGATATGTATATGTCCGTTATGGTTGTTCCTTAGTAATTGTGTGGATAAGTTCAATGCCCACTTGCCGATACT
>USAD01000181.1 GCA_900552415.1 uncultured Parabacteroides sp. | reverse complement strand
GGAGGTAATATTCGTAACAATCGCGATATCGTCTCGTCCGACCACCCGGATCGCAACTACATAACCGTCGCTTCCCTTTCCGCTCCACTTTGCCGGAATGACACGATAACCGTAACGGCTGAACATTCCGGGCGCGTTCGGACAATCCATCCGGTGGATCTTGATTCCTTGAGAAGAGACAAAGCCGAAGACCTCATCCCCATAAATCGGGTTACAACATTTCGCCAGCTTATATTCGACACCCGTCAGATTCTGATCAATTACAAGAATATCCTTGTTAGTCGAAATCTCCTCGACCGGAGTGGTCGTCACATATTCCTCGGCGCTCTTGGGGGCCTCTGTCCGCTCGTTTGTTTCCGTTTCCTTACGGAGTAGTTCCTGATATTCATCCAAAACCAAGTTCGGATCCAAACGCTCGTTGGCGATCTCCGTATAAAAGTCGGTCACGGTCTTAAAGCCCTTCCGTTTGATATAACGCATCAAGGTCGGCTCGTCCATCTCAACTTTCCGGTTCTTAAATCTTCTATGCAGCAGCTCCTTGGCCATATCCACCGCCTTGACCGTTTCCTCACGCAAAGCCTGCTTGATACGTACCCGCGCTTTCGAGGTCACCACGATATTCAACCAATCCCGCTTGGGAGTTTGCGTAGGCGATGTCAGGACTGAGACCGTATCGCCATTGTGCAAGACATATTTGATCGGCACATTCCGATCGTTCACCTTGGCCGAGACACAAGTACATCCCAACTTGCTGTGGATAGCGAAAGCAAAATCGAGTACCGTCGCTCCCTTCGGCAACTTGATCAACTCTCCCGTTGGCGTAAAGACATAAATCTCATCCTTATAAAGATCCATCTTGAAGTCGTTCATCAAGTCGACCGGGTTGTTTTCCTTCGCCTCGAGAGCCGCCCGGACATTATTCAGGAACTCGTCCAAGCCACTTTCCGCCTTGATTCCCTTATATTTCCAATGAGCTGCCAATCCTCGCTCGGCGATCTCATCCATTCGCTTCGTGCGAATCTGCACCTCCACCCATCTGTTTTGTGGCCCCATAACGGTAATGTGCAAACTCTCATAACCATTCGACTTTGGGATCGAGATCCAGTCCTTCAACCGTTTAGGATTAGGCTGATACATATCGGTAATGATCGAATATACCAACCAACAGTCCGAACGCTCCTTTTCCAGAGGCGTATCAAGCACGATACGGATAGCGAACAAGTCATAAATCCCCTCAAACTCCACCTTCTGTTTCTTCAGCTTATTGTTGATCGAATGAATGGATTTGGTCCTTCCCTTTATCTCGAAATTAAAGCCAGCCTCCTCCAGTTTTTGCTTGATCGGAGCGATAAACTCGGCGATATAAGCGTCACGCGAACGCTTGGTCTCATTCAGTTTCTGCTTGATAAAATCAAACTGCTTCCGATCCGTATATTTCAGGGAAAGATCCTCCAGCTCGCTCTTGATGGTATAGAGTCCCAGACGATGGGCCAAGGGCGCATAAAGGAAAGAGGCCTCTGTCGCCAACCGCACCCGGTCGGCCTCCGACAGCTGCTTGCCCAATCGCATCAGACAAAGCCTATCGGCGATCATCAGCAAGATCACCCGCACGTCCTCGGCGAACGAGAAGAGCAGATGATGAAAATTCTCCGAATTAATGGCCGTATTACGGGCATACAGGTCTGATGTCTTGAGTAACCTCGAGATCATCAAGGCCACCTCCTCGCCAAACGCCTCCCGGATCTCATCAATCGAAAGGACCTGTTTATAGACGGGCCGATAGAGCAACAGGGCAATCACCGGGGTCCGTTTGAGACCAATCTCGGAAGAGGCGATCAAGGCCGTATCCATATTCCTCAACAAGCCATTGATCCCATTCTTGTCGCGACCATAACAATCCTCATTGACCACCCGCTTGATCATCCCTTTCATCTTACGCAAATCCTCTTTCTCCAGGAAAGAATACAAATTACGCAAAAGCTGCCTGTATTTGGCGAAAAAGGTTCGTTTCTCCTCACCAATAAAGAAAGTACTCGTCTCCATAAAATGTCCTCCCAATTTTAATTGCCCGGACAGGCACATAACTTAATCACGCCGTAAAAATAGTTTTTTCTCCCTTAACAAGATGCTAATCTAAGAGTATTTTTATACATTTGCCTTTAGCGAATCCACTTAATGTCATTTGACCACAACATATTAACAAAATGATCGACAATATATGGATTCTGGTTTCAATATGATTATAAGTTTAATTTTAAATAGAATACAATGTTAAACGCAAACGATTTAGAACAACTGAAAGCCAAAGGAATCAGTGAAAGTAAATTGGAGGAGCAGCTCCAAAGTTTTGTGAAAGGTTTTCCTTTCCTGGAAATCAAGGCATCCGCTTCCGTAGAAAAAGGAATCATGGTTATTCCTCAAGAGGCACAAGCGACCTACATGGAGGCTTGGGACGCCTATCTGGCAAAAAACAAGAAGATATTGAAATTTGTCCCCGCTTCCGGAGCGGCCAGCCGTATGTTCAAGAACCTGTTCGGTTTCCTTTCCGCAGACTATGACGTACCGACAACCGACTTCGAGAAGAAATTCTTTAACGAGATCGAGAAGTTCGCCTTCTACAATGCTCTCAACGAGAAATGCGAGGCAAACACGGGCCTGAGCATCCAAGCCCTGATCGCCGATGGCCAATACAAGGAGGTTGTCAGCAACCTGCTCGAGGCGAAAGGCCTTAACTATGGCCAATTGCCCAAAGGCCTGCTCTTGTTCCACAACTATCCGGGCAAACCACGCACGGCAATGGAAGAGCACCTGGCCGAAGGCGCCATGTACGCCAAGAACAACGCTGGCGAGGTAAACATCCACTTCACGGTCTCACCGGAACATCAGGCATTGTTCGAGCAGCTGGTTGAACAGAAGGTAGGTGAATATGAGGATAAATTCTCCGTAAAATACGATATTTCCTTCAGCATCCAGAAACCCAGCACGGATACGGTAGCGGCCGACATGGAGAATAAGCCATTTCGCGACAAGAACGGCAAATTACTCTTCCGTCCGGGTGGCCACGGCGCGTTAATCGAGAACCTGAACGATATCGAGGCTGATGTTGTCTTCATCAAGAACATCGACAATGTCGTTCCCGACAGCTTCAAATGCTCAACCGTCATCTATAAGAAATTGCTCGCCGGAGTCCTGGTATCTCTCCAAGAGAAGATGTTCAAATACCTGGAAAAGATCGATACGGGCAAGTACAGCCACGAGGAGGTAGAAGAGATGATCGCCTTCCTGCAGAACGACTTGTGCATCAAGAATCCGGATACGAAATATCTGGAAGATGCGGAGCTGATCCTTTATATCAAACGCAAATTGCTCCGTCCGCTGCGTGTTTGCGGTATGGTACGCAACGTTGGTGAGCCGGGTGGTGGCCCGTTCCTGGCAGTCAACCCGGATGGAACTATCTCACTCCAGGTACTGGAAAGCTCACAAATCGATATGAACGATCCTGAGAAAAAGGCGCTCTTCGAGAAAGGAACACACTTCAATCCGGTCGATCTGGTTTGTGGCCTGAAGAATTACAAGGGCGAGAAATACAACTTGCCCGACTATGTCGACAAGAATACCGGCTTCATCTCTTATAAGAGCAAGGATGGCCGCGAGCTGAAAGCGCTCGAGTTGCCAGGCTTGTGGAATGGTGCCATGAGCGATTGGAACACAGTCTTCGTTGAGGTACCTATCGAGACCTTCAACCCGGTTAAGACGGTCAACGACCTGCTTCGTCCGGAGCATCAATAAAGACTCAATCATAAGCCGATAAAAGCAGTAAGGCTGTCCCTCTGATCAAGAATTGGGACAGCCTTATTTGTCTGATTTCATCCCCGACATCCCCAATTGTGACACATACGTACCTGTCGACCGATACATACGTTCATGACAGCTTACACGTACGTTCCCGATGGCCTACACATACGTACGTGTATCCCGACACGACAGGTCTAAAAACAGAGAGGCCATCCCAGGATTAACTTGGGATGGCCTCCATATTATTCAATGATCCTTAAATCCGATCAATTGTTCTCCGGACGCAATTTACGAACAACAGCGCCCGCACGCCACATCTCGCTCTCACGAAGCGCACGCAACTCCTCATTCAATTTCTCACGGTAATCCGGTTGAGAGTTCGAGTCGATTGAACGTTGAGCCTCGTTTCCGCAAGCGACCTCATTATACAATTTCTCGAATACCGGCTTTACGGCATCGTGGAACGGGCCCATCCAATCCAAGGCACCACGCTGAGCTGTCGTCGAGCAGTTAGCGTACATCCAGTCCATACCATTCTCGCCAAACAACGGCATCAAGGACTGGGTCAACTCCTCAACTGTCTCGTTGAATGCCTCTGAAGGCTCATGCCCATGCTCACGCAAGGTCTCATACTGAGCCAACAGCAATCCCTGGATAGCACCCATCAAAGTACCACGCTCACCAGTCAGGTCAGAGTAAACCTCCTTCTTGAATGTAGTCTCGAACAGGTAACCAGAACCGACACCGATACCCAAAGCGATCACACGATCCCAAGCGCGACCAGTAGCGTCCTGATAGATAGCATAGCTTGAGTTCAAACCACGACCTTGCAAGAACATACGACGCAAAGAGGTACCAGAACCCTTCGGAGCGATCATGATCACGTCAACATCAGCCGGCGGCACGATGTGCGTACGATCGCTGTAAGTGATCGCGAAACCATGAGAGAAATAAAGCGCCTTGCCCGCAGTCAGGTGTTTCTTGATCATCGGCCAGCATTGGATCTGCGCAGCGTCAGACAACAAGACCTGAATGATTGTTGCCTTCTCGCAAGCCTCCTCAATACCGAACAAAGTCTCGCCCGGTACCCAACCGTCAGCAACTGCCTTATCGTATGTCTTACCCGGACGTTGGCCAACAATCACGTTAAAACCATTGTCACGAAGATTCAAACTCTGACCAGGTCCCTGAACACCATAACCGATGACAGCGATAACCTCATCTTTCAACACCTCTCTTGCCTTTTCCAAAGGAAACTCCTCGCGGGTCACAACATTCTCCTCGACACCGCCAAAATTCATTATTGCCATTTTCTTTTAAATTTTCGTAGCTTGCGCTACATTAATTATTTATAGATTAGTTAAACTTCACTTTACTTCGAACAACCACCTCCGTGCCGTTCTTCCTGATCTCGACGTGATAATCGTCTGGGCCATGCTCCTCGACATAGAACGATAATTGATCACCATATCGGCATTCCGCCACATAAGCGATCTCGAAACGGGATATCCGTTTCCGTTCAAACAGCTCTATCGGGAACAGGTCAAGAATATGCTCGATATACTTCACGCTGTTCAGGATCACGGATGGCAACTGCACCTGCGTCACCATGCAGAGGAGCCCCAAATAGATGGCAACAAGGCAGGGGTGCGTCAGCACGTTTTTGATGACCTTTCTCTTCTCCACCGTCTCACCCGCGACAAAATACGTCGTGCCGACCGACCACATCACAATGCGCATCGGGATCAAAAAAATCGAGGTGTAGAGCACGCCGACCTCATTGTAGATGCCCTCGGCGATGGGGTTGCCGAGAAAGCCGCTCATCGGCACGATGGTGCAGTATTGCAGCACCTTTTTCCGCTGCGCATCATAGCGGTCAAAAAGTAACCGGTTCAAAACGAGACACAAAAGCTGCATGATGACTGCGCTCACAAACAGCATCGCACAGGACTTGAGCACACCCGCATCCAGCTCAATGAGGCAGGATTTAAAGATGTTGCACGGGATGACCACATTGATACAGAGGTCGGCCAGGCACTTTTTGCCGTTTTCGTCGATGATGTCCTTCTTTTTGAGCAGCGCG
>USAD01000180.1 GCA_900552415.1 uncultured Parabacteroides sp. | reverse complement strand
AAGATGATGTTGAAAATGGCATTCGTGGATAGGTCGTTCAAGGCACTGGCTCCGAAAATTCCGGTGATCAGCAAGCCCATAACCAGATAAATGACGATGATAGAGACACCATAGGTCATGGCGTCGCGTATCGCTTTCTTACGGTCTTTAGTCCGTTTGAGGAAGAAGCTGACAGTCATTGGAATCATCGGCCAGACACAAGGTGTCAACAGGGCGATCAAACCACCCAGGAATCCAGCGAAGAAGATAAATAACCAGCTGGTATCGGTTGCTGAGATCGTCGCGTCGCCGAAAGCCTTGAGATCGTCGATGACAGGTGCCCATAAGTCTTGTCGGTTTGTAAGAGTAGAGGTAACCGTTGTAGTCGGTGTTGACGGTGCCGGTTGGGTCTTCTCCTCTGTCTGCTGACCGGCTTCTTCGGCGGGTTCGTTGTTGGTAGCTGGCTCTTGAGCTGTTACCTCATTGGATTCCGTGCTTGCCGCTGAAGCGTCGAGCGTAATTGCGGACTTGTCGAATGTGAAGTTGTGATTGTCGGGTGGCAGGCAAGTCTCATCGTTGCAAGCCATGAACTCCACATAGCCATCTACCTTAAACTTACTCAAATCGTTTACCTTTATCTTCTGAGTGAAGCTGACCGCTCCGGCGAACCAACGCAGGTCCATTTGGAATTGCTCATCGAAGACGGTTGTTGGTTTGGTTGAGGCAGTTGCCTTACCAACCAGTTCCGCACCGTTCAAGGTCTCGAAGTTGAATGAGGTCGATACGGGACCACCTTCTGGCAGGTCCATGTCATAGAGGTGCCAGCCTTTATCAAGCGTGGCGGTGAACACGATCTCCTTCTCGGGAGATCCATTGTTGTCGTTGACTTTTACTTTCCACTTGACTGGTGTCAAGATTTGCGCTTGCGCCAGGATCGTGATCAGGGCTAACGCGAGTGTACTGATGATTTTTTTCATGATGATGAGATTGATCTTATTTCGTTAATGAGGTGAACTTATCCGGAATGCGAGTCTCGAAACGCATCTCTTCTCCCGTAGTCGGGTGTATGAAGAAGAGCTTGCGTGCATGAAGCATCAACCGTCCTGTCGGATCCGTTTCCGCTCCATACTTATAGTCACCGGCGATGGAATGACCGATCGATTGCAGTTGGGCACGAATCTGGTTCTTGCGACCGGTTTCCAGTTCAAGTTCCAGTAATGAGTAGGCGTTGTTGCTTTTCAATAATCGATAACGGGTGATGGCCTCTTTACCATCCGCTCCGGCAGGTGCCACGTAAACCTGCATCTTGGCGTTCTCTACGAGGTTGGAGATAATCAGGTCGGTCTCTTTTTCTGGACGTCCTTCCACAACGGCGACGTAACTGCGTTGCGTGATTACCTCATTCCAGTTTGCCTGCATCTTTTCCTGTATCGCTTTTCTCTTGGCGAACATCATCAGACCGGAGGTCTCGCGATCGAGCCGGTGAAGGACGAAAATCTTATTACGTGGGTCTTGGCGTTTCACGTAATCGCTCAAGATATGGAAAGCCGTGCGTTCTTTTACCCGTTGGTTGGAGACGGAGAGCAATCCTTCGCGCTTATTGATGACAATCAGGTCATCGTCTTCCCAGATAATGTTGAGAAGCGGGTTGTTGAATTCCGCTTTCCGGCGCTCGAAGCAGATCCGGACCGTATCGCCGGGCTCTAGCGGGGCGTCGAATTGGCGAATGGACTGGCCGTTGATCATGATTTGTCCGTGGCTAAGCAGGGACTTGACCGCTGTCCGGCTTTGTTCTTTGAGGGTTTCCAATAGAAAGGCGAGCAAGGTGGTTTGCTCTTTGACATGAATGTCTCTTCCTTTCGGGAGAGCTTGTGGGGGATTGTTACCCCTGTTTTGACCGTATTTTTTACCCATATATTATAAATATCTCTTGAATTACGCGAAGATACGGGCATTCTTCCTAAAACCCATGAGGTTTGTGGGTGATTTTTTATATTTTCGCGGTTGCTAATAATAAATGAAGAGATGGAAATCGCAAGTAAGTATAATCCCGCTGAAGTAGAGGGAAAATGGTATCAGTATTGGCTGGACCACAAGCTATTCAGTTCTAAACCCGACGGACGTGAGCCTTACACCGTCGTCATTCCGCCGCCTAACGTGACGGGTGTGCTTCATATGGGACACATGTTGAACAATACGATTCAGGATATCCTGGTGCGCCGGGCCCGTATGATGGGCAAGAACGCTTGCTGGGTGCCGGGTACGGATCATGCGTCAATCGCCACGGAAGCGAAGGTGGTGAACAAGTTGGCGCAACAGGGCATTAAGAAGAGCGATCTGACTCGTGAGGAGTTCTTGCGTCATGCTTGGGAATGGACTGACGAGCATGGTGGCATCATCCTGAAGCAGCTTCGTAAGCTTGGCGCCTCATGCGATTGGGACCGGACTGCCTTTACGATGGATGAGGCTCGTAGCAAGAGCGTGATCAAGGTATTCGTTGATCTCTATAATAAAGGCTTGATTTATCGTGGTGTCCGTATGGTTAACTGGGACCCGAAGGCACTGACAGCTTTGTCTGACGAGGAGGTCATCTATAAGGAGGAGCATAGTAAACTTTATTATCTGCGTTACAAGGTTGAGGGTGATCCTGAGGGACGTTATGCCGTGGTGGCGACTACTCGTCCGGAGACAATCATGGGTGATACGGCGATGTGTATTAACCCGAATGATCCGAAGAACACCTGGTTGAAAGGTAAGCGGGTAATTGTTCCGTTGGTGAATCGTGTAATTCCGGTAATCGAGGATGATTACGTGGACATTGAATTCGGTACCGGTTGCTTGAAGGTGACTCCGGCACACGACGTGAACGACTATATGTTGGGTGAGAAATATAACTTGCCGTCGATCGATATCTTCAATGATAACGGTACGCTTTCTGAGGCGGCAGGTCTTTATGTTGGTATGGACCGCTTCGACGTGCGTAAGCAGATCGAGAAGGATCTGGCTGATGCGGGTCTTCTGGAGAAGGTTGAGGCTTATACCAATAAGGTTGGTTTCTCGGAGCGTACGAACGTGGCGATCGAGCCGAAACTCTCAATGCAATGGTTCTTGAAGATGCGTCATTTTGCCGATATGGCTTTGCCGCCAGTCATGAACGATGAGTTGAAGTTCTATCCCGCTAAATATAAGAATACCTATAAGAACTGGTTGGAGAACATCAAGGATTGGTGTATCAGTCGCCAGTTGTGGTGGGGCCACCGGATTCCGGCCTATTTCTTGCCGAATGGCGGTTATGTTGTGGCCGAGACTCCAGAGGAGGCGTTGAAGCTGGCGAAGGAGAAGACAAACGAACCGTTGACGATCGAGGATTTGCGTCAGGACGAGGATTGCCTCGACACCTGGTTCTCCTCTTGGTTGTGGCCGATCTCCCTGTTCGATGGTATCAACAATCCGGGTAATGACGAGATCAAGTATTATTATCCGACGAGCGATTTGGTAACGGGACCGGATATCATCTTCTTCTGGGTAGCCCGCATGATCATGGCTGGTTATGAGTATATGGGCGACATGCCGTTCAAGAATGTCTATTTCACCGGTATTGTCCGCGACAAGATCGGCCGGAAGATGTCGAAGTCGCTGGGTAACTCGCCCGATCCGTTGGAGCTGATCGATAAGTATGGTGCCGATGGCGTGCGTATGGGCATGATGCTCTCGGCGCCCGCTGGCAACGATATCCTGTTCGACGACGCACTTTGCGAGCAGGGGCGTAACTTCAACAACAAGATCTGGAACGCTTTCCGTCTCGTCAAGGGATGGAACGTGGCCGAGATCGAGCAGCCGGCTTCGGCCAAGATCGCGACGGAGTGGTTCGGGGCGATGTTGGCCGCTACGGCGGCCGAGGTAGACGACCTGTTTGGCAAGTATCGTCTGAGCGAAGCTTTGATGGCGGTCTATAAACTGTTCTGGGACGAGTTCTCAAGCTGGTATCTGGAGATGATCAAGCCCGCCTATGGCCAGCCGATCGATAAGGCGACCTACGAGAAGACGCTGGAGTTCTTCGATAACCTGCTGAAATTGCTTCACCCCTTCATGCCGTTCATCACGGAGGAGTTGTGGCAACACATCTACGATCGCCGTCCGGGCGAGAGCATCATGGTACAGGAGTTGCATGTCCCCATGATCGCCGACAACGGTATTATCAAGGCTTTCGAGGCCGTGAAAGAGGTGATCGGTGGTATCCGGACGATCCGTTTGCAGAAGAACATCGCCCAGAAGGAGGCGTTGACGTTGCAGGTCGTCGGCACGAACCCGGTCGAGGCTTTCAGTCCGGTGATCATGAAGCTTTGCAATGTCTCCTCGGTCGATACGCTCGCGATGAAGGCGGAGGGTGCCGCCTCGTTCATGGTGGGCACGACGGAATATGCCGTTCCGTTAGGCAACCTGATCAACGTCGAGGAGGAGCTGAAGAAGCTGGAGGCCGACTTGGTTTATCAGGAAGGTTTCCTGAAGAGTGTCATGAAAAAGCTCGGCAACGAGAAGTTCGTCAGCAAGGCACCGGCCAATGTCATCGAGATGGAGCGCAAGAAGCAGGCGGATGCCGAGACGAAGATAGCCGCCCTCGAAGAAAGCATCGCCGCCCTGAAAAAGAAATAGGAGAATTGTTGTAGGGGCGTACGGCCCGTGCGCCCTCATTCGATAGAGAGAAGCCTTGTCATGTTAAGAACGCATGAACAAGGCTTCTTCCTTTTTTAGATTTCCAGCCTTAAAACATTCGTGTTGGCATCGTCTCGTCTCAAGTGCCATTTCCTTGCGATATTCCGTACGATTCCTCAGCCCGGTCGGAAATACGCGATTCTCCGGGAGTTCAGGATTTCCATATTTCTTTGGTTTTAGCCTCTATTGTGTCTTATTTTGCCTCTTTTGTTATTTTGGGGGAGACGATTGCTTGCTTATATAGGATAATTAATGAGATTTTGTCAGGTTGAGAAATCTCTGTTTTGAGCCTTCTTTTTTACATGCTTTGCCTTCATCTGACACATAAGTTCGTGTAAGCCTACACGTACTATTGCGTCGTCCGACACGTTCGGTCGTGAAGGCTTACATGTACGTATGCGTAAGGTGACAGGTATGAACGAATAAAAAAACGTGCTCGTTCGACTATATATTAATATAGTATAATAAAGTAGCCAAGATTTTTCCTTAATTTTGCGTTATCCTATATTGTATTAATTAAAAATTCCGTGTAATGAAGAATTTGATGTTATTGAAAGCAGTGATCCTTTGTATGGTAATGATGATGTGTGGTTTGTCATTGACCGCCTGTGGGGATGATGATGAACCCGAATTGTCGCTAACAAACGAGCGTGAGACAATTAAGGCAACCTATTCTGTTTCTTTGTCGGATGATTGGTATAAATATTTTGATATTGAGGTTCGCTATACAGTGGCAGGTGCGATTGAAAGCGAGACTTTGGATATGGACTGGAAAATGAATATCTCAATTCCTGCTTCAGCTGAGCCGGATAAATATGTGTTCAGTGTTATCGCTAAACCGAAAGCGGATGCTCCTGAGTTGGATCCAGAAGTTGAGACTTACGAGATGTCTGTTAATGTTTTTGCGAATGTCTCTGCAGTGAAGCAGGATGGTTCCGTGGATGAGTCCTATGGTTTTTACAAATCGGATTCAGAAGACCATACCTTTAATGCGACCGCTATGGCTGAATATATCAAGGAGGAACAAGTTATTTTCTCTTTTGAGGAGAAGGTTGAGGAATGAGTTTTGCTTTGGGTTTAAACCCTATGAAATCTTGATATTAAGTATGTTGAAAGGATAAGAAGAGGCTTTAAGGTTAGATGAGGCTGTAACTGATATAAATTAAATAGGTATAGAGACGTGGCTCCGGCTGCG
>USAD01000179.1 GCA_900552415.1 uncultured Parabacteroides sp. | reverse complement strand
GAATAGTAATTTCCTGCCTAAATTTTCGGCGGTTGGTGGTTATTTATATGCTAATAAGGATTTTGGAATGGAACTGATGCCTTCTTTAGCGGCAGAACTAAATTTAAATAATACCTATGTGTGTGGTGTTCAGCTGGAACAACCGTTATTTTTAGGAGGTAAGCTGGTCGCGGCAAGAAAGATGGCCAAAATGGGACTGACGATCGCCAACTTGAATAAGGATAAAACGGACTCGGACATTCGTTTCGAGGCAGAAAAAGCCTATTGGAATGTGGTGAAGGCGAAAGAACTATTAAAGGTGGCGGAACAGTATGTGGAAACGGTGGATGAGTTGTATCGTACGGTGGAGAATCTCCATCGTACGGGTATGGTTTCCCAAAATGAATTACTGAAGGTGAAGGTTAAAGTCAATGAGACTAAGCTGACACGAAAACGTACGGAAAATGCGGTTCGTCTGGCGAAAATGAGCCTTTGTCACCAAATGGGTTGGCCTTTGGATAAAGAGATAGATGTCGCGAATGATTTGTCTGATGTTTCCCCGTCTTTCGATAAGATTGCTTATTCTTTGGAGAACAGGCTTGAATATAAGATCCTTTCAGAGAATATCAATTTAAAGGGGCAGGAGGTAAAAGCTGTCAGAAGCGAATATCTTCCCCGTGTAGGATTGGTGGCTGGATATAATTATATGAATGGCGTGAAGTTGAATGACAATAAATTGATCTCTGATGATTTATTTGCGGTTATGCTTTCTGTCAAAATACCGTTGTTTCATTGGGGCGAGGGTGCCCGCAAGATCAAGTCGGCTAAAATAGAGCGGCAGATAGCGGAGATACAAAGGGATGAGTTGGCTGAAAAGATGGAGTTGGAAATTTCTCAAGCGATGAACATATTGGATGAATCAGAGTTGGAGGTTGAACTCACGGAATCCGCTTTCAATGAAGCGACAGAGAGTCTTCGGGAAAGTAAAAAAAGTTATGAGACAGGTATGGAGACGCTGGTAAATTATATGGATGCCCAGTTTTCCTGGCAAAAAGCTTGGTCGGAATGGATCACGGCCCGGATAGATTATCATATCGCGAAGGCCGGTTATCTGAAAGCGACAGGACAAAGGTAGCCGAGGGATACGGATAACAGTGTATTGGGAATTCCACTGCAGTGAAATTTCCAATACACTGGCAGTAGAATGGAAAATGGACTTAAATGCGATCTTGTATTTTCACGGTTCTCGTTGGAGCCGTAGGAAATTGCGGACCATATATCTTCCCTGTGGAGTCAGGATTGATTCCGGGTGGAATTGAACGCCATGAATGGGGAGCCGCTTGTGCGTAAAAGACATGATATGTCCCTCTTCATCCGTGGCGGTAATACGTAAACAGGAGGGAAATGATGATGGCGATAATAGCCAGGAATGGTATCGTCCGACCAGGATGGGCTCGCTTAGTTGTTTATATATCTTGATGATCCAGGATCTTTAATGAGGTTGGATGCCCATGTTTGGGGGCGGGCATCTGCGTCAGCCGTGCTCCAAAATATTGACCAATCGCTTGATGTCCCAGGCATACGCCTAGCATGGCATGGCTTTGGTAACAGCGGTCGATTAAAGGAAGTAAATCCCCGGCTTCTTCAGGGACGCCCGGCCCTGGTGAAAGCAGCAGACAGTCGAATTCATTCAATCGATCGAAAGGAATATGATCATTGGTAACCACCTCAAAAGAGCACGTTGGCTCTTCATGCAGGATCTGTACCAGATTATAGACAAATGAGTCGTAATTATCCACAACAAGTACTCTCTTCATGGGCAAATTCTTTGGAAACGGGTACAAACATACGCATAAATTCATTTATTTCCGTAGCTTTGTTCCTGGATCAAAAGAGAGAGGAAGATGGAGTGGTTATCTGCCGGCCAAACCCGGCAAATGATGAATAGTTATGGTGCTCAAGGAACGCCGTTCCTATGTGCCGTGAATTATGAATTGACAGAAGGCTTTGTGTTACCTTATCCACTTGAGCAAAACGAAGTTTGGTGGAATGTGGAAGGTGTAACGAATCAACATTTCTCGGCAACAGGGAGCATGGGCCGTTATTTCACGCCTCTTCCATCAAGTGAGGAAAGTTATGCCGACAAGTTCCGGATCGCCCGCAATGGGTTGTTGCGGGGAGATTCTTTCCTGTTGAATCTGACGGTCGCGACCGATCTGGATACGGATTTTACGCTAGAGGAGATTTATATCCGTAGTCAGGCCCGTTACAAATTATTGGTGCCGGACCGGTTTGTCTGTTTCTCTCCGGAGACATTTGTTATTATGTCTGATGGCCGGATTTCTTCTTTCCCGATGAAGGGAACAATCCGGGCGGATATACCGGATGCGGAGAACAGAATCCTGAACGATTATAAAGAGAGCGCCGAACATCATACGATTGTGGACTTGATCCGGAACGATTTGAATCGGATTTCTACAGATGTTCGGGTGGAACGTTTTCGTTATATAGACCGATTGCGAACGAACCGGGGAGAGATCCTTCAAGTATCCAGTCAGGTTACGGGAAATTTGCCTGAAGATTATACCTCAAGGTTAGGTGATCTCATTTTCGACATGTTGCCGGCAGGCTCTATTTCTGGAGCGCCAAAAACATCTACGGTACGAATCATACGGGAGGCTGAAAAGGAAGACCGGGGATTTTATACGGGGATTTTCGGTTATTTTGATGGAAAGTGTTTCCGGTCGGCCGTGATGATTCGGTTTATTGAACGGCAAGGAGATTGTTTCCGTTTTCGTAGCGGTGGAGGCATTACCATTAACAGTGATTGTTCAGCGGAGTATCAGGAAGTCTTACAAAAAGTATATTTACCATTCTTATGAATACGCCTCGTTTTATAGAATCTATCCGGGTTTGTGACGGCAAGTTTTGTTCGTTGGAATGGCATTTGAGACGGATGCGTCAGACAATAGCCTATTGGCAATATCCGTTGGATTTATCCATTCTTTCCTGGCAGGTCCCGGAAGAGTTGGGCTCCGGAATCTTTAAATGCCGGATTGTTTATGATTCTAAAATCAGGGAAATGACCTATTCTCCCTACCAACCCCGGATTATTCGTTCGCTTAAACTCGTGGATGGAGACGAGTTGGATTATGCTTTCAAATACGAAGACCGTTCAGTCATAATGCGTTTGCTTCAGCTAAAAGAGTCCTGTGATGATATTCTCATAACCAAAGGTGGTTATATTACGGATACCTCATACAGCAATGTGGTTTTGGAAAATTCAGAAGGGTTGTTTGTCCCTCATACCTTTTTGTTGAATGGAACACGTCGACAGCGTTTACTTTCCGAGGGAATAGTGCGAGAAAGGGCGATCCGTCCATTTGATTTAGGGCAATATCATCGTTTATACCTCATTAACGCCCTGATCGGATTAGAGGAGGATGTTTCTCTTTCTCTGTCAGCTGTTAGATGAATTTTGATATCATAGCTTATATTTTCCTGTCACGATATGAATTCCTTGATAAATTCATTATATCACAAAATGAATTTTTGTAATTTTAAGTTCTGTGAGCTTGTCGCAATGACAGGACTCTCTTAGTGTAGGTAAGTGGTTAACTGTTAATAGATACTTTATGAATTTGATGAATAAGTTTCTGATGGCGCTTGCCATTGTGGCGGTGTTTAGTTCCTGTAAGAGTAAAAATGTTGAGCAGGAAAGTATGAATCCTATTGTCTCCACCAATAACGGTAAGGTGCAGGGTGTCCTTGTGGATGATGGTAAGACAACCGTGTTCAGGGGAATTCCTTATGCCGCTCCGCCCGTTGGCGATTTGCGTTGGAAGAAACCGCAGCCGGCCGCGAATTGGGATACCGTGCGTATTTGCGATACCTTTAGTTCTGCTGCTATTCAGGCTCCTCATTCCGATCCTGAGGAGTTTTATACGAAAGAGTTTTATTGGGAAGGCGACCCGGAGTTCAGCGAGGATTGCCTCTACCTGAATGTTTGGACACCGACCGAAGCGGCATCTCATCCCGAGAAGAAACTGCCGGTAGCGATGTGGATACATGGAGGCGCTTACACGCATGGTTGGGGATTTGAGGTCACGATGGATGGTGAGTCGTGGGCTAAGCGAGATGTTATTTTGGTAACCATCAATTATCGTGTGGAGGCTTTGGGCTTTTTGTGTCATCCGTTACTCGCTGAGGAAGGAAATGGAGAGAGCGGTAATTATGGCACATGGGATCAGGCGGCCGCTTTGCGTTGGGTAAAGGATAACATCGCCAACTTTGGAGGTGATCCCAACAACATCACGGTCTTCGGACAAAGTGCCGGGGCGGCCAGCGTAAAGAATATGGTTGCTTCGCCTATTACTAAAGGTCTGCTGTCGAGAGCCATTATCCAAAGTGGTGGAGGTTTGGGAGAATTTATTCCCGAGAGTCGCATGCAAGAATCCCTGGACTTCGGTAAGGCGCTGATGGAAATGGCGGGCTGCACGACGTTGGAGCAGATGCGTGCTTTGTCGCCTCAGGAGTTGCAAGACTTGGTGGCGAACTATAGGAAAGAGAAAAAGCAGTACCCGAGACTGTCACCCGTCACGGGCGATCAGTTGCTTCCGAAGAGCTTTGATCAAGCTACTTTGGATGGTGAGATTGCGGATGTGCCTTACATGATCGGTTGGAACCTGGACGACATGGGCGACATGTCGAAAGCCATCGCACGATTTGCCGAGACTCGGGCGAAGCAAAGCAAGCAGCCTGCTTATGTGTATGAGTTTATGCGAAAGCTTCCGGGCGACGATTCTGGTGCGTTCCATTCCGCAGAGTTGTGGTATATGTTCGGAACCTTGGATAAATCCTGGCGTCCTTTTACCGAGGCTGATCATGTGTTGAGCGAACAAATGCTAGACGCTTGGACTAATTTCGCTAAATATGGAAATCCGAACGGCAATGGCGGAAACGACGCATGGAAACCATTTACCCCGGAGAATAAGGCTATACATGAGTTTGACATTGCGCGATAATTTTGGATGAGAAGAGAAGGATTTCAAATTAATTAGATTAATTTTACGGCGCATTGGGTTGACCAATGCGCTTTTTATTTGATATATCGTAGCTCAATCGCCTCTGAATCACCACCTCGGAAAGGAACGAGCTATATTATATAACACACGTTGAGGAGTCCGCATAAGACGCAGAATTCTCGCTTAGTGTGTTATGGCTTGTGGTGAGCCAAGAGGCGTAGGCGATGTCTGCGTCTTTTTTTGTGAATTTATAATAAACGAGTGAGATTTATGCTTCAACTTACATTGAAAACGGCAAGGCTTCTGTATTCTATTATCGCAAGCGTTATTATTATCCTTTTCTGGAGAAACATCGGTATTGTAACGGCACTTTTTGATATACCGGGCAACTCTATCTTCGGCCTGTCGATAAAGGCCTTATTTCTTACTCTTGCTACTTTGATTTTGACAATAGTCGTAATCAAGCCGAAAGAACTGTTTTCTTTTCTCGGGTTGAGCGGAAATATTCTCAAAGGATTTGGAATTGCTCTCCTTTGTGTGCTTCCTCTTTATATTATATTCCCTTTCTTCGGTGATATCAATAAAGAGTTGACGTTTCACGTGCTGTATGATAACTGTATCCTGACCGGATTCAAGGAAGAGTTGGTATTCCGGGCTTTTATGTTCGGTTTACTTTTCCGATATGTGAAAATAGGCTTCTTTTGGTCTGTCATATTACCAGCACTTTATTTTGGTTCCGTGCATCTTTATCAAGGACACGATATTCTTTCGGCACTTGCGGCTTTCGGTGTAACCTTTATCGGTGCACTCTATTTCAGCTGGATATATGCCGAATGGAATTTCAATATCTGGATTCCTGCCGGATTGCATATATTGATGAATGGAGCATGGTT
>USAD01000178.1 GCA_900552415.1 uncultured Parabacteroides sp. | reverse complement strand
CGGTGGTGTGAGAGGTCGGTGAACATGAAAATAGGAGATAAACACCTATGATTAATGTTTACCTCCTACTCGATTCTACCAAGTGAAATGATAGGTATATTCTGATTCGTTGCCACAAGCGTCCGTCGCCGTGACTCGCAAAACGTGAGCTCCCTTAGTCAGGCGTTCCCGATCAAGTGTATACGAGATGACTGATCGGTTATTCATCTCGAATAGGGCGTATTTTCCGTCAATCTCACCCCGATAAGACTCGACACCGCTCAGGTTGTCGGATAGTTTCAGGGAGATCCGATTACGCTTGAGCCAATTCGCCGCGTTCAAAGGAGTGATCGTGGGCGCTTTCGTATCTGCCCGTACGCTGTAGCTACCTAACTCCTGGATATCCGCGTCAACCCGTCCGTCCCGGTAAACGCCTCCTACCCAAATAATTCCTTTTTTACGAAAACGTACGACGCCATACTGTCGTTTGTTTTCGAGTGTATCCTTTTGGATGAATAGTGAGAGTTTGGCCTTATGGTGTAAAGGAACCGGTTGGTCATGAAGGATATGGAGGTCAGACAAGGCGTTGATGTCACGACGGACAGCGTAATGAAAGTGAAGATCGTCGTAGAGGTTTCCTTTGGGAATGTAAAGTCGGATACCTTTTGCGCCGAAGCGGTTGTCGCTTCCCCAATGGAAATAGTTCTTGTCACTCTGATCCTCTTTCGGAATAGTTTGCTCTTTTCCTTGGATATGAAAGGTCAAGATGGTCGAGTTACCAAACGCGTCGGTAAGACGGTAAGTCAGTTCGTATTTCCGAACTTCATTAATGGTGATAAAACCCCGATCGTTTCCCTCGACGAATGGTAGACGATTCCCCGGATCAATAAAGCTCTTGACGAATATGGTATTGTGATTACGCCACTCGGCGTAATCGGTCAGGCTGTTGATATATCGGGTTTCATCGAATGAGAAACGGTCTATATGACAATGGTATACTTTTTGGGTATCAACGGTCAACAAGATATCCTTTACGCCGTAGATGTTGGTGGTCTTATCCATCTGGTCGTCGCAACGAATCGCCAGACCGATTTCCCCCCAGGCTTCCAACCGCGCTTCCAAGGTCGTTTTCCCGTTCTTGGTCACGGGTTTCAGGATGATTTTATCCTCTTGGCCATTGACCACCCCTTTCCCTTCCCGCGGTACGACCATGATGGCATGTACGCGGGGCGCCCGGGTATCGGTAATCTGGTCGATGTAAAAATCCATTGGGTCGAGAACCTCTTCGCTCTCGGTGTCTCGAATCTCGAAATGCAGGTGCGGGCCACCCGAACTGCCCGTATTGCCACTTAAGGCGATGATCTCATCCTTTTCTACGGGGATCTCATTGGGATTGAGAGTCAGGTTTACCTTGAAACTCTCTTGCTTGTATTGCTCGCGCTTGACATAATCGGCGATTTTTTTTGAAAACTGTTTCAGGTGGCCGTAGACCGTTGTTGTTCCGTCCGGATGGTTGATGTATAGCGCGTTGCCATACCCCCAAGGACTGACGGATATGCGTGAGACATAACCTTCTTGAACCGTATGGATCGGCTTGCCCTCGACTCCTTGCGTCTTGAAATCCAGGCCAGAGTGGAAATGGTTACTTCTCAACTCGCCGAAATTGGCGCTAAGAAGGATCGGAAAATCAAAAGGGTTGCGCAGCTCTTGCGCCAGTGCCGGCAAGAGCGATCCTTTCATGATCAATAAAGAGGCTACAATATGTTTGAGGATGTTGAAATAGGTCATTTGTCTGGATTATTAGGGGTATTATAAATTTAGTATCCGATATTCGCAGTTCTCGAAACGGGGAACAGTACGGACTTCGTTGGGGGGCAATCCTTGGATGGCGGCAACGATACGGCGATTGATCATGCCATGTCCGACGGCCAGGATCGTTTCCCCGTCAAAATTCTTCTTCAGGAAGGCGACGAAGCGTTTGGCCCGTTCGTAAAGCATCTCCTCACTTTCCGCGTCGGTTGGGCGGGCGGTCCGTTTGGCTTCACTGATGGTTTGGCCGGTCCAGCTGCCCCAATCAATTTCACGCAGTAAGATGGAAGGGCAAGTCGGAATAGCTCGGTCGCCACGGATCAACTCCGCGCTTAGGCGTGCTCGTTCCAAGTCGCTATGCACAATGCGATCGAAAGGGACAGTCTGTAATTCTTGACCTAACTTTATCGCTTGGGCAATACCTTCCTGTGTTAATTTTCCAGGCAGGTGCCCTTGGAAAATATGGGCATTGTTCTCTTCGGTTTGCCCATGACGGGCTAAATAGAGCGTGATCATCTGTTCGTTTTTATTTGTACGCGAAAATATAAAACAGCTTTTAGTTTTCCGAATGTTCTTTTGGTAGAAATGGACCGATGGTAAAATCCGCCAGGATGGGCAGATGGTCACTGAAGCCTCCTTCATAACGATAACCGTGATATGTCCGGAAAGGGCGTTGGCCTCGCCAGGTCTTATCGTTCGTGAACAGGAAATGGGGCCGGAAGATCAGGGCGCTCCCTTCTTGGAAACGAAAGACCGGGTCTTTGCCCAAAAGATCCTCATTGACGATTATTTGATCCAATTGGCTCCAACGACCTTGGTACTTGTGCGTACCGGGTGGTTGGAGACCGTTACGGCTGGCGAATAGGTTGGTCAAGCCTTTTGGACGGGTCAATATGTTTTTTAGACTCTTGTCCTGTGGCGTATCGTTAAAGTCGCCCATGATGATGAGGCGTGCGGTTTGCCGGCGACTTAAAATGGAGTCGGCAAGGTGGCGTAGGGTGGTGGCGGCATCCATCCGGTCTCTTTCGCTTTCTTTCTCTCCGCCGTAGCGGGATGGGAAATGGATAACGAATAGATCGAGCGTGTCGGAAGGGGTGATCTGGCCGGCGACGTGCAGGATATGGCGTGTCTCCTTATGTTTTTTCCGTGAGAACCGGATGGCGTGTGACTCATGATGAAGATACCTGAAGCGATCTCTTTGATAGAGCAGGGCGACACGTGTGCCCCGAGGGTCATTCGTTTGGGCCGACAGGTATTTGTATTCTTGTCTCCGAAGCGGTGTACGCCTGGTCAAGTGGTCCAGGATTGAATCATTCTCTATTTCACAAAGTCCCACGATCGCGGGCGTGTCCCATTCTCCAGCTGCGGTGATGACCTTGGAGATTTGTTTAAGCTTATGATAATAACGTCCATAGTGCCAATGACGAAGCCCTTCGGGAGTAAACTCATCATCATCGGTCTCTGGATTATCGATGACATCGAAGAAATTCTCTACATTATAAAACATGACCCGAAAAGGCCTGGGCGTTTGGGCACAAGCCTTTTCGTGAATCGTCAGGAGAAGAAGTAGTGAGAAAAAACGTATCATAGTGGTTGGTCTTGGTTTCTGTTTCTGATTTAATTTGTCTTCTCCTCTTCTAGTGGGACGTATTCATAGGCACCGATCGAGGGACCATAAGGACTTTCAAGCCGGTTAATCCCATAAAAGTCCGTTGGATATTTTTCGCTGATCGTCTTGTCGGCTGCTCCAACCTCCGGTACCGTATCCGCCGCTAGCCGGAAATCGTATTTATAATGGTTTTCTTCGCCCCCCAAGATCATGAAATTATCTTGATTCTGCAGGCAGTGATCGAAGAGATAATCAAAATCTTCTGTCTCGTTGGCACGGGTCAAGTCCTTTCCGGAAGAGATGGCGATCTCCCCGTTATCCTGAAAGTTATCGGTCGCAGTGAAGCTTCCATCAATGATACAGTTGTAAAAGTGAGCTTTCGTGATGGGATAAGGCCCGCTTTTGTTGACGGTCGCGTTGTTCAGCAGATAGAGTGTCTTGCTGGGTAATGTCGTCTCGGAACCGCCATTGCGCTGAGTTAAGCTCATGTAATTGGCGATCGTACAATGTGTGAATTCGTATTGTCCGCCGATCAAGGTCATGACACTTCCTCCCGCATTGGTGAATTCGCTATTGACCGCCGTGATATCGCAGTTGATGGCGCTCAACAGGTTTTCGCTCATATTTGTAATCCTGGAATTGAGGATTGTCAATTTCGGTTGGTCGGGAGTAGAGAGCTCGCAGGTGAGGCCACTTGTCCCGCTCCGGATAATCACGTTCTCAAGCCTGTTCTCGTAACTGTCCGACTTTAAGAATATACCGCCCCATTGTCCGGGCGTATTATCGTAGGACAGGGTATTCTCCAGGATATCGTCCAGACGATCACCCCGGAAAAGGATCGGTTGCTCTACGGTACCAACGGCCTCAATCGCGCCATGTATGATCCAGTTTGCCTTGTTGTGCATATAAAAGGTCGCGCCGGGTGCGATGGTTACCTTGGCGCCTTTGGATACGGTAAGGCTATCATAGATCAAATATGGCTTGTCGGCAGGTAAGGTTGTGTCACGGTCGAATGTTTTTCCTCCTTTATATAAATGGACATCTTGCCCGTAAGCTTCCAGCAGGACCGATTGCCTGTTGCCGTTGACTTGAAACAGGATGGAATCTTGTACGAGTAGGGGCTGGTTCCCATTGTTTGGGTTGACCGTGACCTCTACGAACACGTACATACTGTCTTGTTCGAGGATGCTGACATTGTTGAATGTACTGCCTTTACGTCCGTCAACATTGATGCGGAATCCCGTTGTCTCACCACTGGCCAAAAGAATGGATTCTATGTTGAGTGGCTCATCATTCTTGTTGTAAATCATTAATTGCTTGGTGGTCGAACCAACAGTCGAGAAGACGGTATCAAATGCCAACGTGTCGGTCGAGAAACTGAGCCGGTAGGCCGGATTGGTCGCATAATGATCGTCTAATTCGTCACATGCTGAAAGCGTAAGAAATGTAATGATGATAAATGGCAGAAATATGTTCGTGAATGTTTTCATTATTAAGTTTGTTTGTTTTGTTAATCCCTTTTGGGGTAGATGAGAGACTCCCCAAATACAAGGTTTATGAGTAAAACGCAGGAACTCTCATTTTATTATGCGGCAAAAATAATGTATTTTTTTCAAGAATTTAAAATTATTTTAATGAAGCGGCGCTTTGGTTGTACGAACAGGATGGTTTTGTTGAGGAACTAGGGCTTTTTATTGTATGAAAAGCTTCAAGATAAATAACGGTACGTAAGCTGGTTTTATTTGCGTAGGAATCTATTGGGAACTTCTTACGAGTTGGCCAATGTCGATACTTGCCAATGCTTACGTACCGTTTAATTATAATTATGATCGAGTCAGATTTTATTTAGCCGGGATGCTTTTCAAAAGCTCGATCAGGTGTTGCCACCACAGACCTACCGTCTTGATCTCAATCCGCTCGTTAGGCGAATGGACATCACGCAGTGTCGGTCCGAATGAGATCATATCCAGGTATGGATATTTCTCAAGGAAAAGTCCACACTCCAGTCCGGCGTGAATGGTAGATACAACCGGTTCTTTTCCATACTGCTCTACGAATGTCTCTACCATTACTTTGCGAAGTTCGGAATCTACTTTGTACTCCCATGCAGGATATCCACCCTGCACCTTTCCGTTAGCTCCGACAGCCTGTGCACAAGTATCCAGGATTTCTTTCATATCTGCTTTCTTACTCTCCATAGAACTTCTTACAAGACTTTCAAGTTTTACAGCGTCCTTAGTCGTTTCTACAATACCAAGATTCAGGGAAGTTTCAACCAGCCCTTCCAGTTCACGGTCATAACACTGTACTCCGTTCGGGCAGATTACAAAATATGTGATCACACGTTTTGTACTCTCCGCGTTCATAACTGCCACACCAGATACACTTTCTTCTTCAACATCCACAGTAAGTCCCGGTTCTTTTCCAAGGAACTCCTTGTCCCATGTTGCTTTCAACTCTGCAACAGAAGCTTTTACTTTATCAGCATCTTCTTTCGCCACAAGGATCTCTGCCTTACACTCACTTGAAATAACATTGTTCTTTGTTCCTCCTGCAATGCTGATCAGGCGGATGTCAGTCTCCGAAGA
>USAD01000177.1 GCA_900552415.1 uncultured Parabacteroides sp. | reverse complement strand
GATGATATTTCACCTTTTGCCCATGCGAAGCGATCATTCGTGCCCGTTCCGCCAGATAGTTATCGTTAATCATCAAGGCGCCACCATCCCCGAAACAGGCTAAAGGCTTGGAGGGAAAGAATGAGGTTGTCCCAATATGCCCGATCGTACCCGCCTTTTGTGTATGGCCATCCGGGAAACGATAGTCCGCGCCCAACGATTGAGCGTTATCCTCAATTAGATAAAGCCCGTTCTCATTGGCAATCCGCATAAGAGGTTCCATATCCGCGCATTGCCCAAAAAGATGGACAGCGACGATCGCCTTAGTCTTTTCAGAGATCGCACCCTCCACCAAAGAGGGATTGATCGTGAAAGTTGTCGGATCGACATCTACCCAAACCGGGATCAGTCCTAATAGGGCGACCACCTCAGCTGCCGCCACATAAGTAAAAGCCGGAACGATTACCTCATCTCCCGGACGCAAATCGAGCGCCATCAAAGCGATCTGCAAGGCATCAGTACCATTTCCACAAGTCACGACATGCGATACCCGCAAATAAGATTCCAAGCTTTCCGCAAATCGCTTGACTTGAGGACCATTTATAAAATGGGTATCGCCGACCACCTCGCTTATCGCCCGGTCAATATCCGGGCGCAAGCGCAGGTACTGCCGGCGCAAATCCACCATCTGGATCGGCTCCATTATTTCACCTCACTTCCAGGTTTTACCTCCTTTTGCGGCGTAATCACCGCCAATGAGCCATCGTAATTCTCAGCGGACAGGATCATACCTTCCGAGACGATGCCTTTCAGTTTACGAGGCGCCAAGTTCGCGATGAAGCAAACCTGCTTGCCAACCAATTCCTCCGGTTTATAATGTTGTGCGATACCCGAAACGATTGTCCGTTTCTCCAAACCATCGTCAATTCGGAATTGCAACAGCTTGTCCGCTTTCGGCACTTTCGTACACTCCAGAACCGTACCAACACGGATATCCAATTTCATGAAATCGTCGAACGCTATATTCTCACGGATAGGCTTCGCCTTGTAGTTCGCCTCCTCGTTCGCCTTTTTCGTGTCGAGCAGTTTCTGGATCTGCGCCTCTATGACACTGTCCTCGATCTTCTCGAACAACAACTCAGCCTTACCCAACTCATGTCCGGCAGGCAACAAGTCTGTCGATCCCAAACGCTCCCAACCCAATGGCTGGACATTCAGCATCCGGTTCAATTTCTCCATACTGAACGGCAAGAACGGTTCGAAAGCGATCGCCAGGTTAGCCGTGATCTGCAGGGCGATATTCATGATCGTAGCGACACGGGCCATATCGGTCTTCGCCAGCTTCCACGGTTCCATATCAGCTAAATACTTATTACCGATACGTGCCAAATTCATCGCCTCCTTCTGGGCGTCGCGGAAATGGAACGTATCCAACAGACGCTCCACATTAGCCTTCACTTCAGAGAACTCCTCCAAGGTCTGCCGGTCGTAGTCGGTCAGCTCGCCTGCCTCAGGCACCTTATTGTCAAAATATTTGCCGGTCAGCACCAATGCACGGTTCACGAAGTTACCCAAAATAGCCACCAACTCGTTGTTATTACGTGCCTGGAAATCCTTCCAAGTAAAATCATTATCCTTCGTCTCAGGAGCGTTGGCTGTCAACACGTAACGTAATACGTCTTGCTTGCCCGGCATATCCACCAGATACTCATTCAACCAAACCGCCCAGTTACGCGAGGTCGAGATCTTATCACCCTCCAAATTAAGGAACTCGTTTGCCGGTACATTCTCCGGCAGGTTATAAGAGCCCTCTGCCTTCAACATGGCCGGGAAAACAATGCAGTGAAAAACAATATTATCCTTACCGATGAAATGGATCATCTTCGTCTCGGGATCTTTCCACCATTTCTCCCAACTGTCGGGCAGCAACTCCTTCGTGTTCGAGATGTAGCCGATCGGCGCGTCGAACCAGACATACAGGACTTTACCCTCGGCTCCCTCGACCGGAACAGGAATACCCCAGTCCAAGTCACGGCTGACTGCCCGAGGCTGCAAGCCCATATCCAACCAACTCTTACACTGACCATAAACATTCGGTTTCCACTCCTTATGTCCCTCAAGGATCCACTCGCGCAAGAACGGTTCCCATTTATCAAGTGGCAAATACCAATGCTTAGTCTCCTTTAAAACCAAGGCACTACCACTCAAGGCCGACTTCGGGTTAATTAACTCTGTCGGGCTCAATGAAGTACCACAGGCCTCGCACTGGTCGCCATACGCCTTCTCGTTGCCGCAATGAGGACAAGTTCCCGTGATATAACGATCGGCCAGGAACTGTTTTGCCTCCTCGTCATAATACTGCTCACTCGTCTTCTCAATGAATTCACCCTTATCATAAAGCTTCCGGAAGAAATCAGATGCCATTTGATGGTGGATAGCGGAAGTCGTGCGGGAATAGATATCAAACGAGATACCGAACTCCTCGAACGATTTCTTGATGATGTTATGGTAGCGATCCACGATATCCTGAGGCGTAACGCCTTCCTTCTTGGCACGAAGCGTGATGGGCACACCGTGCTCGTCGGAGCCACCAATCATCAAGACCTCCTCACCCTTCAGGCGGAGATAACGTGCGTAAATATCGGCAGGCACATAAACACCCGCCAGGTGTCCGATATGCACCGGACCGTTGGCATACGGCAAAGCCGTTGTTATCAATGTTCTTTTAAAATGTTTCTCCATTCTGTCCCAATTTTTTCTCTTGACCGCGAAGGTATGGATTTCTTCGCGCAATCCCAAAAATCGGCCCACGGATCACAGGAAGGTTTCCAGCCCCGGGAAAATCCCACGCGCATCGCGGGAAGGTTTCCAGCTCCTGGAAAATACCACGCGTGTCGCGGGAAAGTTTCCAGCCGCTGGAAAATACCACGCACGTCATGCCCTGTTTTTCCAGCAGCTGGAAAGTGACTCACGGCCTATTCAGCGCTCATGATCACCTCGGTATGGTTACCCTGATCAAGTAAACGCTTCGCGAAAGCCTGTATCTTAGCGGGTGTCATGCCTT
Organism: uncultured Parabacteroides sp.; assembly: GCA_900552415.1. Classification (GTDB taxonomy): domain Bacteria; phylum Bacteroidota; class Bacteroidia; order Bacteroidales; family Tannerellaceae; genus Parabacteroides; species Parabacteroides intestinipullorum. The sequence continues at coordinate 2,947 of USAD01000177.1, read as the reverse complement.
GCACTGTTGTTTCATAATCAGTAAAAGCGTCGAAGCCCCGGTAATAATAACCGCCCAAAATGGCCAACCAATACTCGTTACCCTGCTGGTTCTCAGCAAAACGCTTCAACAGGTTATCACGTGTCTTGTTGAAATCCACCTCACGCGGCCCCTCATCGGCAATCCGTCGCAACTCGGTAGTCGTAATCTCACTCATCCTTTCCCACTTATTAGGATCGGTATCGAAGTAAACCTGAATACCAGCCTGTCCCTCCGGGAAAGAGGAGATACTAACACTAGCAGAGACGCCATAAGTGCCCCCTTCAGCCTCACGAACCTTCTCCATATAGACCAAGTCGAGCACTTGCTCTAGCATGGTTGCGGCAATCCGATCCTCCAAAGTATAATCCATTTGTCCGGAATAATAATGAAGCACGCTTACCTTCGGAGTCTCCATTGGCCGGCTGAAACGGTTAGCGAACTCTCCGGTACGAGGTTTTGGTACTTGGTTCACATCAGCCTGCTCGACACGTCCCGCAGCGGGCAGTGTCGCCAAATATTGCTCGATATAAGGCCGGACACTATCTACCTCGAAGCTTCCCACAAGCATAAAGATAAAATCGGACGCATCACCAAAACGCTCCCGCTCAATCTCCAGGATCCGGTCGTAGCTGACCCGATCAAAATCGGCCGGACGCAAACGTTTCGCCCTAGGATTATCACCATAGATCGCAACCATCAACGAGTCGCTGAAAGCGGTCATCGGATCCAGTTCCGCATTACGCAACTGAGCGACCATTCGCCCTTTATAAGACTCAAAGGCGTCGTTGTCACGACGGGGTGCCGTAAAGCTAAGGTAAACTAACTCGAAGAAGGTCTTCAAATCAGCAGGTACGGCCGAACCGTTGACATTCTCTCGATCCATACTCAACGATAATGAGCAACCGACCTCCTTACCCGCCAGTCGCTTCTGCAGATCGATCGCCGAGAAGTCGCCCAAACCGCCCAGCTCGATCACATCATTGAACACCTTCAGGTTCACGATCTCATCCGGACCATAAAGCGAGCTACCGCCCGGGCTAGAAGCCGACAACAGCACCTGATCTCGTTTAAGCGCCGTCGGTTTCAATACAACCCGCACACCATTATCCAATGTCAACACGGTCGATCCCAACAAACCTTCCTCGCTCTTGACGATCTTGCCGGGTGTTGGCAATGAAGGGATCAACGGCTCATTGGAAACCGTCTCCAGATAAGGCTCCACCGGTTGCCGTCGAGCCTTCTCGAACATGGCCAACAGCTCCGCTTCCGTCGGGTAGGTCACGCCCGCCTTATCCGGCCCGGTCAAAGAGATCACAATATTACGTTCAGAGATGACTTGTGCCACATATTGGTTGACCGCCTCAAGTGGCAACTCCTGAGCGATCTGTCGCATCAACTCATATTCCATCTCAATGCCGGGAATATAACCTCCTTCAGTGAAATGACTCAAGTATTCCCTGGAGTAAGCGCTATTCGGTTGTTTCTCCCGCTCGTTATAGGCCGACTCATAGCTCTTCAAAACATTCGCCTTGGCCCGATCGTATTCCCCTTTCGTGAAACCGAACTGGCGCGCCCGCTCATTCTCCCGCACAAGGGCGAACAGGGCCGAGTCGACCGCGTTATCCTTCACCATCGCTGCCGTCGTCCAGGCACCTTTCGTCCGGGCGACCATATAATTATCGCTGTCGTAACCCTCCGCATAGATAAAAGGCGGATTAGGCTGGCGAACAATCGCGCCGAAACGCTCGGCCATGACGCTGGCGCATACCGACTGGATATAATTATGCACCGCTCCCTCAATCGTCGCCCGGCGTTCCTTCGGCAGGTTATCATGCTTATAAAACAGGAAAAGGATGGTGTTAGCCGCCTCCTTGTCGGTCGCCACCGAAACAAGCGGTTCCTCATTATCGGGAACCTCAGCCTCTTTCCGTTCGGCGGGATTTACCGGAACCGGGATATCGCCAAACATCTCATGAACCTTGCGCTCGACCTCTGCCATATCCACATCTCCAACAACGATGATCGCCTGTTGGTCCGGACGATACCATTTCCGATAATAGGCTCTCAGTTCTTCCGGTTTGAAATTCTCAATCACCTCGATTGTACCGATCGGCATCCGATTGGCGTAACGGCTTCCCGGATACATCTTTGGCAACTGTTGCTCCCAAAGACGGGCTTGCGCATCCTGCCGTGTGCGCCACTCCTCACGAATCACGCCACGCTCCTTAGCGATAGCCGAGTCGGTCAGCGAGAGGAAGCCGGTCCAGTCGTGCAAGATCAACAGGCAAGAATCGGTCACGGCTGGCTTATCTACAGGTGCGTTCATAACCATATAGACAGTCTCGTCAAAGCTGGTGTAGGCGTTGAAATTCTCACCACCCCGCATACCAACACTCTCTATGTAATGATCCATCCCGTCGTTCGGGAAATGCTTACTACCGTCGAAGGCCATATGCTCTAGGAAATGGGCCAAACCCCGTTGGTTCTCCTCCTCAAGCACCGAGCCGACATTATGCACGATGTAAAAATCCGCCCTCCCCTTAGGCAACTCATTGTGGCGGATGTAATAGGTCAGCCCATTGTCGAGCTTTCCATACCTCACCTTACTGTCGATAGGCAACGGTCCGGCCTCTTGCGCCCCAAGCACGGGCAACAAGACAAACAGCAACGCGACCATCCATACGAACCGGTTTCTCTGTGTCCTCTTTCTCATAATTACATTATTTATTTTAGGTATTGCCGCGAATATACATTTTTAAGTCCTCGCGTTCCCAAGATAAAACGGATTTTTAAGTGTTCCCTTCCCCGTTTTTACCTAACTTCGCGCCCGGAAACAGCAAGTCTTATTTTTACTGAAAAAAAAGCGTCACGCTTATGGAAAAGGATAAATTAGTCTCACCCAGCTTTTGCTTTATCTTGATGGCGA
>USAD01000176.1 GCA_900552415.1 uncultured Parabacteroides sp. | reverse complement strand
TACTCAATCTCATCACCGACCGAGACACCACGGGCGGTCGTCGTGATTCGCACGTCGAACGCCGCCAATTTCTTATACAGGAAAAAGTTTGTCGTATCGCCCTCCATTGTCGTACTCAAGGCCAGGATCACCTCATCTACCTCGCCACTCGCGACGCGATCGACCAAGCTGTCGATCTCCAGATCGCCCGGGCCAATGCCCTCGATCGGCGAGATCACGCCTCCCAATACATGATAAAGACCGTGGAACTGCCCCGTATTCTCGACCGCCATCACCTCACGAATACTCTCGACAACACAGATTGTCCGGTGGTCGCGAGCCGGATTCGAGCAGATCGAGCAGACATCCTCGTCGCTGATGTTATGGCAAACCTGGCAATATTTTACATTTCTTCTCAAATCGGCGACCGACGAGGCCAACCCTTCGGCGTAGGCCACGTCGCGCTTCAATAAATAGAGAGCGAGACGCAAGGCCGTCTTGCGCCCGATACCGGGCAACGAGGCCAACTCGCTCACCGCGTTCTCCAGCAAGATGGAGGGATACTTCTGGATCATAAGCCCTGATAACCGTTTTTACTTACCCAACAGGAAATGGTCGATCTGCTTAACAAACTCCTCACGAGGCAGGGCGCCCATCGACATCTGCGGCTGGCCCTTTTTCGGGATAAACAGGATCGTCGGGATACTACGGATACCAAACGCAGCGGCCAACTCCTTCTCCTGGTCCACATTTACCTTATATATTATGATGTCGTTCTTATACAAGACGGCCAAATCCCTCAAGATCGGCGCCACTTGCCGGCAGGGACCGCACCAATCGGCATAAAAGTCAATGATACAAGGCTTCTCGCCCGCATAGACCCATTGGCTGTTCTTCTCGTAATCGAAGACTTTCGTCAAGAAGTCCGCCTTGTTCAGGACAACGACCTCGCCCTTAGCGACAGTCGACTCACCCTCCTTTTCCGCGCCATCGTTTGATTTAGCGGACATGGAACAACTCAGCATCAGGAAAGCCATCAACGCCATCCAGACATTTCTCAAACTTTTCATGTCAAAACTTTTTCTTGGTAATTACTATCTATAAACCCTTAAGGATTCAAGATGACGAAAATACGGAAAAGTATTTATTCCAGCCCGCTTTCGCCACAACATTTTCGAAAGTTTAATAAACCGGCAAGAGGCGGGAACGGAAATTCCGGACCGACCGGAACGAGGCTTCCGGACCGACCGGAACGAGGCTTCCGGACCGACCGGAACGGGGCTTCCGGACCGACTGGAACGGGGCTTCCGGACCGGCCGGAACGGGGCTTCCGGACCGGCCGGAACCAAGCCAGGGGACCCCAAAAAGCCGTCACCTCCAATAACGCTCCATCTCCTCGAGCGTCTTCCCCTTCGTCTCGGGAATGAAACGCCAAATAAACAAGGCCGCCAGGATACCCATCAAACCGTAGATCCAATAAGCCATACCATGATTGAAATGCTCAGTCAGGTACTCACTCTTGTCGAGCATCGGGAAGCTCCAAGAGACCAGGAAGTTCGCGATCCATTGAGCCGCAACAGCGATACTCATGACCGTTGAGCGTACCGAGTTGGGGAAAATCTCCGCCAGAAGCACCCAACAAACTGGTCCCCACGACATGGCGAAGCCTGCCGTATAGACCAACATGCAGATCAACGAGCCTAAGCCGACCTCGTGCGCATAGAAAGTGGTTCCCAATATCAACATGGCTGCCGCCATGATCAGGGCACCGATAATCATCAACGGGCGTCGCCCGAAACGGTCGACCGTAAAGATGGCCAACACCGTGAAAGAGAGGTTGACCGCTCCGACAATAATCTGTTGCAACAGGGCAGCGTCAGTCGCGGCACCCATCGTCTTAAAGATCTCAGGGGCATAATAAAGAACCACATTAATACCTACGAACTGCTGGAAAGCCGAGAGCATCACCCCGACGAAGATGATCAGCACGCCAAACGAACGGATCGGGAAAAGCAGGGCGACACAGAAGCTCAACAATAGGGCGATCTCGAGCGCGCTCGTGTTGCCCAACAGCGACAGGAGTCCGTATCCTGCCAAGAAAAGCAAAAGCCAAGTTCCCATAAACTGGAAATAGGGGCGCATCGACGGAGCCTTCTCACTGAAACTCGCCTTAATATCATCCAGTTCACGCCCAGCCGCCTCAGCGCTCATCATCCGGCCCAAGATGCCCAAGGCACGTTCTGTCCGGCCTCGCATCACGAGATAACGGGGCGTCTCGGGCACAAAGAGCAAAAGGAACAGGAAAAGAGAGGCCGGAATGATACCGGAGGCGAACATCCAACGCCAACCAGTCGTATGCAACCACTCGGCATCGCCCTGCAAGGCGATCGAATAATTGACAAAATAGACGACCAGCATTCCGAAAATAATCGCGAACTGGTTCCACGCCACCAGGTTTCCCCGACGATCGGCCGGAGCCATCTCGGCGATATACATGGGCGAGACCATCGAAGCGAGGCCAACACCAATACCACCCAAGACACGGTAAGCGACAAAATGATACATGAAAGTATGGTCGCCCGACCCCGGCATACCAAAGAACATCTCTGGCCAGGCCGCGCCAATAGCGGAGAGCAAGAAAAGAACGGCAGCCATCACCAACGTCGGCTTACGTCCATAACGCTGGCTAAGCCATCCGGCGAACGTCGCTCCCAGGATACAGCCAATCAAGGCGCTACTGACGAGAAAGCCCTCCAAGGCACTCGCCTGTCCGACCGGCAAGCCCAACGGCTCGATAAAATAGATCCGGAGCGACTCGACAGCTCCAGAGATCACGGCCGTATCGTATCCGAACAAGAGGCCGCCCAGAGTCGCGACCAGCGTGACTCCAAGAATATAATAGTTGTTTTTCATGAGACTTCGATTTAAGAAAAAGTCACAAAAGCTTATATTCCGCATACAAACCTTTGTGACTTTATTATGAGAAAATCCGGAAATTAGATGTACATGCTGATCAACATCTCATACAACTCCTGCTTTCCGCTGATTTGTTTCGGCTCGCCATCACGCAAGGCGATCGTACGCAAGTCCTCGAGAGTCAACTTGCCCTCCTCGAATGCCTTGCCCTCGCCGCTATCGAAGCTTTTGTAACGAGCCTGAAGCATCTTCTTGTAATCAGAGTTCTCGAGGATAGCCGCTGCAGCCAACAAGGCACGAGCGAACGTATCCATACCACTGATATGGGCGATAAAGATATCCTCAAGATCGGTTGAGTTACGACGAGTCTTAGCGTCGAAGTTCGTACCACCAGTCTTGAAACCACCCGCCTGCAGGATTACCAACCAAGCCTGAGTCAACTCATAGATATCGATCGGGAATTGATCCGTATCCCATCCGTTCTGATAATCACCACGGTTCGCGTCGATACTGCCCAGCATACCGGCATCTGCGGCTGCCTGAAGCTCATGCTCGAACGTATGACCCGCCAGAGTCGCGTGGTTCACCTCGATGTTCAGGGCGAAATCCTTGTCAAGTCCATAGTGGCGCAAGAAACCGATCACGGTCTCGGCATCAACATCATATTGATGCTTTGTCGGCTCCATCGGCTTCGGCTCGATCAGGAAGGTACCTTTGAAACCATTCTTACGGCCATAGTCGCGAGCGATCGTCAACATCATCGCCAGATGCTCTTTCTCCCGTTTCATGTTCGTGTTCAAAAGGCTCATATAACCCTCACGACCACCCCAGAAAACATAGTTCTCACCACCAAGGGCGATGCAGGCATCGATTGCGTTCTTGATCTGCGTACCAGCGCAAGCGACTGCCGGGAAATAGGGATTTGTCGCCGCGCCGTTCATATAGCGCTTGTTACCGAAGACATTAGCCGTAGACCACAACAGCTTCTTGCCTGTAGCGGCCTGCAAGCCTTTTGCGTGCTCAACCATTGTCGCCAGATTCTTCTCGAACTCCGCCAACGACGGTCCCTCTTCTACCACGTCAACATCATGGAAACAATAATAAGGAATACCACACTTTGTCATGAACTCGAAAGCGGCATCCATTTTATATTTAGCGCGAGAGATCACGTCCGCTCCCTCATTCCAAGGGAACGTCTTCGTTCCGCCACCAAATTGGTCTGAGCCCTCGGCGCACAACGTATGCCAATAAGCCATCGCGAAACGCAAATGATCTTTCATCGGTTTACCCATCACGATCTTGTTCTCATCGTAATAACGGAACGCGAAGGGATTTTTAGACTCCTTACCCTCAAACTGGATTTTCCCGATCCCCGGGAAAAATTCCTTCTCACCTTTATAAAAGCTCATATAATTTATTATTTAAGTAATTAATTGATTGTCACCACTTGATTCAACCGGTCTTTCCAGACATCATAAGCCCCACAATACTCGTTAGCCTTCAATCCATCCGGCTCGATTACCTCAACCTTCTTCAACGACGAGAAGGCCTCCTCGGGCGTCTTGTAGATCCCGGCACCGATTCCAGCGCCTTTCGCCGCGCCGGCCGCGCCATTCGTATCATACAACTCGATCACCGAACCGGTCACGCAGGCCAAAGCCTCACAGAAGATCGGGCTCAGGAACATGTTAGCCTTGCCCGCCCGGATAATCCGGATATCGATACCCATCTCATTCATGATATCCATGCCATATTTAAAGGAATAAACAATACCCTCCTGAGCGGCCCGGGCCACATGCGCCTTGGTATGGATATTGAAATTCAGGCCGTGGATCGAGCAATCCACCTGACGATTACGCAACATACGCTCCGCTCCATTGCCGAAAGGCAAGACAGACAAGCCCCGGCATCCGATCGGCACCGTCGCCGCCAACTCGTTCAAGGCCGGATAACTGGTACACTCACTGGCCACGTTACGCTTGATCCACGAGTTGAGGATGCCCACACCATTGATACAGAGCAAGACACCAAGACGCGGATCCTTCACGTCGTGATTAACATGAGCGAACGTATTTACCCGGGAATAGGGATCATAATTGACTTTATCATTCACGCCATAAACCACGCCCGACGTTCCTCCGGTCGAAGCGATCTCACCCGGATTCAGGACATTCAGCGACAAGGCGTTGTTGGGTTGGTCGCCAGCACGATAAGTCACGGGCGTACCTTTCTTCAAGCCAAGTTCGGAAGCGACACTCGCCATCACCTCACCTTGCAAGCCAAAGGTTGGACGAATCTCAGGTATCAAGCTGTTGTCGAATCCATAATACGACATCAACTCATCCGACACCTTATTCTCCTGAAAATCCCAGAAGACACCTTCCGACAAACCGGATACGGTCGTCACAGGACTTCCCGTCAGGCGCATGGCGATGTAATCACCCGGCAACATGATCTTATAGATCGACTTGAAAATCTCAGGCTCATATTCCTTTACCCACGCCAGTTTGGAGGCGGTAAAATTACCCGGCGAATTCAAGAGATGCGACAAGCAGAACTTCTCACCGATATTCTTGAACGCCAGATCGCCATAAGTAACGGCACGGCTGTCGCACCAAATCAGTGAAGGGCGCAAGACCTGCAATTTCTTGTCGACAATCACCAGGCCATGCATCTGATAAGAGATACCGATTGCCTTCACGTCCTTGCCCGAGACATTCGCCTTCTCCAACGCACCCCGCATCGCTATCTTCAAATAAGACCACCAATCTTCCGGATTTTGTTCTGCCCAGCCTGGGCGACTCGCCTTTATCGGCGCCTCCTCTTTCGGATAAAAATCGGAACCGATAATCAAACCGGTCTCCTTATCTACGACCGACACTTTCACGGACGAGCTTCCTACGTCACATCCTAATAAGCACATATATTTATATCAGTTTTTAAATTGTTCTTTCATGGTAATAAGCTTAATACTTATTAGATTGACGCAAATTTAATTTTTTTCCGCTTCCAAGGCTAAGAAATCCCATACTTTTTCGTCACCAACAATTAAATAAATGTCACAAAATTCAATGCGCTGCCATAAAAAAAGAACTCCACTGCAGTG